>DASWOO010000429.1:0-7094 GCA_036404335.1 Kofleriaceae bacterium | reverse complement strand
GACTGGCGCAGGCGCTCGAGGGCGGCCGGCTCGCGCTGGCCGATCTTGGCCAGCAGCTGCTGGACCGTGCCGCAGTCGCCGGCGCCGGCGGCGCTCCGCGCCTCGCGCTCGAGGGCGTTCAGGACATCGTCGTCCGGTGCGACGTGCATCGTCGCCGAGCGGGAGCTGGCGCTGGGCTTGGTGGGCGCCGGTGACTGCGCCGGTGGCGGCGGCGGCGGTGGGGCCGGCGCTGGCGCCATGGGCGCGGATGCGGTGTCCGCGGCGGCCTTGCCGGTCACGCCGCCGAGCGCCTTGTCGTCGTCCTCGAGGTCGACGCCGTAGTTGCCGCGCGGGCCCGCCTCGCGCTTCATCGCCGGCGCGGCCTGTTTGGCCTTTTTCGGCATCGGCTTCGGAGCCGCGGCCTTGGTCATCGGCTGCTCGTCGAGCCGCGCGCCGGCGGGCATCGCAGGCGTCGCAGGCCGGTCATCTGCCGGCGCGGCGCCCGGGGCCTCGGTCTGCGCGGGCGCAGGCGCCGCCGGCTCCCCGACCGGCGCCGCGGCACCGTCGCGCAACGAGCCCGCGGGCGCCATCGCCGGCGGATCGTCCTTGGCCTCCTGGCTGACCACGACGGCCCCGCCGACCAGCACCAGCACCGTCGCGAACGCCAGCGCGGGCGGCCGGCGCATCGCCGCGGCGAACCGCTGCCACAGGCTCGGCGGCCGCAGCTCCGCCGCCTTGGCGGTCGCCGCCGCCAAGAGCGCGCTCATCCCGCCCGCCCCCGGCTCCTCGTCGCGCATCGCGAGCCACACCGTGCGCATCGCCTTGAGCGATGCGTCGTCTTCCAGGTCCCGCAGGTCGTCGTCGCCGGGCTCCGGCGTCATGGCACGGCCCTGGCGACGTCCTTGTACTCGTCGAGCTCGAGCCGCAGCTTCTCGAGCGCGTAGCGCATCCGGCTCTTCACCGTGTTCTCCGGCACGCCCACCACGTCTGCGATCTGCTTGAACGGCATGTCGAGGAACTCGCGCATCAGGAATACCTCCCGCTGCTCCTCGGACAAGTCCTCGATCGCCTGCTGCATCTTGTGGTGCAGCTGCTTGTTCACGGTCTTGCGGTCGCTGGCCATCTCGTTCGACGGGATCACATCCAGCAAGGTCCCGCTCTCGTCGCTCTGATCCATCGGCGCGTCGAGCGAGGCGTGCTTGCGGTGCTTCCGTCTACGAGTCTGGTCAACGCACAGGTTGCGGGCGATGGTGTAAAGCCACGTCGTAAACTTGGCCTGGCGCTTGTAAGCCTCTGCGCCGCGGATCACGCGCATGAAGGCTTCCTGCAGCAGGTCCTCGGCGGTCTCCTTGTCCCCGACGAAGCGCAGGATGAAGTTGTAGACCGGCTTGCGGTGGCGCGTGAGCAGGACCTCGAATGCGCGGACCTCTCCCCGCTGGTACATGACCATCAGGTCTTCGTCGGCATCGGTACTCATGCGGGCGCGCTTGGCTGCGACACTATCCTATCGGTCGGCCCGCCAGCCACTTACATGGCCAGCGTTACGAAGGCTGACACTTCGGACACGCGAACGTTGCCCGGCCTTGGACCACGGTGCGGACAATCTTGGTCTTGCACCGGGGGCACGGCAGGCCTTCTCGGTCGTAGACCCATAGATAATCGGCGTTTTCGCCGGCCTGGCCGTCGGCGTCGACGAAGTCGGCCAGGGTGGTCCCGCCGTGATCCAGCGCCCGCTCCAGGACCTCGCGGATCGCCGCCGCCAGCCGCTTGGCCTGGCGCGCCGTGAGCTGGTTCGTACGCAGGACCGGCGACAGCTTGGCCCGCCACAGCGCCTCGGACGCGTAGATGTTGCCGACCCCGGCGATCACCCGCTGGTCGAGCACGAAGGTCTTGAGCATCGTGGACTTGCGGTTGGCGGTGGCGAGCAGCGCCGCCACGTCGATCTCGGTGTCCATCGCGTCGGGCCCGAGCAGCGCCAGCCCGGCGTGATCCTGCTCGCCGCCGCGGGTCACGACGTCGACCTGGCCGAACCGCCGTGCGTCGGAGAACCGCAGCTCGCGCGCGCCGAGCCCGAGCACGACGTGGGTGTGCGGCGCCCGCTCGTCGGCGCGGGCGTGGAGCCGCAGCCGGCCGGTCATGCCGAGGTGGACCAGGAGCGACTCGGGCCCGCTGGTGTCGATCAGCAGGTACTTGCCGTGGCGGCGGACCGCCGTGATCCTGGCGCCGATCAGCTTCTTCAGCCGCGCCGCCGGCGGCTTTCGGGCCATGTGCAGGCCCTTGCCGCTGGTCCACAGCGAGGTGATCTCGCCGCCGATCGCGGGCAGCACGGTCCGGCGGACGGTCTCGACTTCGGGTAATTCCGGCATGGCTACCTGCGAAACTGCCGCGCGGCAGCCTCAGGATCGGCGGAGTGGTTGACGGCGCTGATCGCGCAGATCGCCGACGCGCCGGCGCGGTACAGCTCGGCCGCCGACGCCGCGGTGACCCCGCCGATCGCGACGACCGGCACGCCCTGCGCCGCCGCGACCGCCGCGGCCAGCCCGGCCAGCCCCTGCACCGGATCGGGGTTGGCCTTGGTCGTCGTCGCGAACACCGGGCCGAAGCCCAGGTAGTCCGCCCCCGCCGCGACCGCCGCCTGGACCTGCGGCACGTTGTGGGTCGACACGCCGATCCACATCGGCCGGCCGGCGGCGTCCAGCGCCCGCCGCGCAAAGGCAATCGGCAGATCGGTCTGGCCGAGGTGCACGCCATCGGCCCCGGCCGCGAGCGCGACGTCGAGCCGGTCGTTGACGATCAGCGCCGCGCCGGCCTCGTCGCACACCCGCCGCGCCATCCGCGCGATCGAGACCAGGTCGGCGGCGTCCGCGCGCCCGTCCCGCAGCTTGATCCGGACCTGCAGCACGCGCGCCTCGCGGACGAGGCACCGGGCCAGCGCCTCGTCGTCGCGATCGAGCACGGCGTAGAACCCGCCGAGCTGCGCCGTGATCTGCCGGGCCACCGCGGTCACGGCTAGCGCATCTGCAGCTCGAGCTGCTCGAGCTCGCGCGCCTTGTCGCGCAGGCTCGCCGCCCGCTCGAACTCGAGGTCGGACGCCGCCTGCTTCATCTCGCCGCGCAGCTTCTCGATCGCCGCCCGCAGCGAGCCCAGGTCGTCGATCTTCTTCAGGTCGATCTGCGGCGCCTGCGTGCCGCGCTTGCCCTTGGTCGGCATCGGCTCGGCGATCGCGAGCTCCATGATCGCGCGGCTCGCCGACCGGGGCGTGATCCCGTGGTCGAGGTTGTACTGCTGCTGCAGCGCCCGCCGCCGGTTGGTCTCGCCGACCGCGAGCTTGATCGACTCGGTCTCCTTGTCGGCGTACAGCAGCACCTTGCCGTGCAAATTGCGCGCGGCGCGGCCGATCGTCTGGATCAGCGAGCGCTCGCTGCGCAGGAAGCCTTCCTTGTCGGCGTCGAGGATCCCGACGAGCGACACCTCGGGGATGTCGAGGCCCTCGCGCAGCAGGTTGATGCCGACCAGCACGTCGAACTCGCCGCGCCGCAGGTCGCGGATGATCTGGATGCGCTCGAGCGTGTCGACGTCGGAGTGCAGGTAGCGGACCCGCACGCCGATCTCGCGGTAGTACTCGGTCAGATCCTCGGCCATGCGCTTGGTCAAGGTCGTGACCAGCACGCGGTCGCCCTGGCCGACCCGGTCACGGATCTCGGCGAGCAGGTCGTCGACCTGGTGCGCCACCGGCCGCACGCTGATCTCGGGGTCGAGCAGGCCGGTCGGCCGGATGATCTGCTCGACGACCACGCCCTTGGCCTGCGCCAGCTCCCACTCGGCCGGCGTCGCCGACACGTAGATCGTCTGCTTGGCGCGCTGCCGCCACTCGTCGAACCGCAGCGGCCGGTTGTCGAGCGCGCTCGGCAGCCGGAACCCGAACTCGACCAGGGTTTCCTTGCGCGATCGGTCGCCGTTGTACATCGCGCCGATCTGCGGCACGGTCTGGTGCGACTCGTCGATGATCAGCAGGTAATCATCGTCGAAGTAGTCCATCAGCGTCGGCGGCGGGTCGCCCGGCGCCCGCCCGGTCAGGTGGCGGGAGTAGTTCTCGATGCCCGAGCAGAACCCCATCTGCTCGATCGCCTCGAGGTCGTACATCGTCCGCTGCTCGAGCCGCTGGCGCTCGAGCAGCTTGCCCTGGGCCGAGAGGTGCTCGAGCTGCACCTTGAGCTCCTCGCGGATCGTTTGCACCGCCCGGCGCATCGTGTCGTCCGGCGTCGCGTAGTGCGACGCCGCGAAGATCACCGCGCGGTCCATCTTGCGCTTGAGCCCGCCGCGCAGCGGGTCGATCTCGCTGATCGCCTCGACGGTGTCGCCCCACCACTCGATCCGGACCGCGGTGTCGGCCTCGTACGCCGGGAACACCTCGACGGTGTCGCCGCGCACCCGGAACGTGCCGCGGTGAAAGTCGACGTCGTTGCGCTCGTACTGCAGCTCGATCAGCCGGCGCAGCACGGCGTCGCGGTCGACCGCGGTGCCGACGTCGATCTCGGCGGTCATCTGCGCGTAGGTGTCGCGCGCGCCGATGCCGTAGATGCACGACACCGACGCGACGATGATCACGTCGCGGCGCGACAGCAGCGCGAACGTCGCCGCGTGCCGCATCCGGTCGATCTCCTCGTTGACGATCGAGTCCTTCTCGATGAAGGTGTCGGTCGTCGGCACGTAGGCCTCGGGCTGCTAGTAGTCGTAGTAGCTGACGAAGTAGTGCACGGCCGCGGCCGGGAACAGCTCCTTGAACTCGCCGTAGAGCTGGGCCGCGAGGATCTTGTTGTGCGCGATGATCAGGGTCGGCCGGTCGACCTCGGCGATCACGTTGGCGATCGAGAACGTCTTGCCCGAGCCGGTGATGCCGAGCAGGACCTGCGCCTCGTCGCCGCGCCGGAGGCCGCTGATCATCTCGGAGATCGCCCCGGGCTGGTCGCCGCTCGGCTGGTACTGCGTGACCAGCTTGAAGCCGGCCCCGCCGCCGCCGGGCGAGGGTTTGCGCGGCTCGGCCATCATCGGCATCGACGAGACGTCACCGGTCCGCTTCGCCTTCTTGCGATAGCTCGTTGCCACGGCGCGCACTGTAGCAGGCAGGGGTCGCTTGGCATTCTCGATAGGCATGGTGGGGGTGCTAGACGTTCGGGCAGCCATGTGACAGCCTTTTGTCAGGTTTGATGCGGAAGAAATCGCGGCTATTCGCGCTCGCCGAGGCGCTCCGGGCTCGCCGCACCGGCGTCACCGCCCAGGAGCTGGCCACCCGGTTCGGCGTCACCCTGCGCACGATCTACCGGGATCTCGAGGCGTTGCAGGACGCCGGGATGCCGATCCGGGCCGACCGCGGCCGCGGCGGCGGCTACGCGCTCGACAAGACCTACCAGCTGCCGCCGGTCAACTTCACCGCCCGGGAAGGCGCGCTCCTGATCGCGCTCGCCCGGCTCGCGACCGAGCAGCGGCTGATCCCGTTCCCGGCGGCGATCGAGCGCGCCGCCGACAAGGTCAAGGCCGCGCTGTCGACCTCGGCGCAGCGCGAGCTGCTCCAGCTGGTGTCCGAGCTGCAGCTGGTCGGCGTGCCGGCGCTGCCGATCCCGCTGCCGATCCAGGCCGCCGTCGAGACCGCGTGGTTCGAGTCACGCGCGCTGCGCATCGTCTACGCCAAGGCGAGCGGCCAGGCGAGCCCGCGGCTGGTCCGGATCCGCAACCTGGTGTTCGACCGCGCCGTGACCCTGCTCAACTGCGTCGACCTCGAGACCGGCAACGATCGCCAGTTCCGGCTCGACAAGATCGAGTCCGCGCAGGTGATCGAGTCAGATCCCAGCTAGCGGCGGGCGAACCGGATCCGCCAGATCGGCAGCCCGGTCTCCTCGGCGTTCTGCTCGCGCCACGACCGCACGCCGTACGGGTTGCCGCCGCGCCAGAACGTCCACTCACCGGCGAGGTTGTCGAACCGGCCGTCGCGCTCGAACACCGACATCGCGTCGAGCGCGATGTCCCAGACGTCGCTCTGGACGAACACGTCGCCGCCCGGGCGCACGACCTGGGCGACGCCGGCCGCCAGGACCTCGTCGACCATGCGGCGCTCGTGGTGGCGGCGCTTGAACCACGGGTCGGGGAAGTTGACGAACACCCGGTCGACCGCGCCGGCCGGGAACAGCTCCGGCAGGTGGAGCTGCGCCTGGCAGAACACCGCGTGGACCGGCACGCCGCGCTTGCGGGCGCGCTTGTTGACCAGGTCGACCAGCTCCTCGCGGATCTCGAGGCCGACGTAGTTGCCGGACGGATCGGCCGCGGCGCGCTCGAACAGGAACTGCGCGTCGGCGCAGCCGATCTCGAGCTCGATCCGCCGGCCGTCGAGCGCGGGTCGCTCGCCGCGGAACGTCGCGAAGTGCACCAAGTTCGGGTTGACGTGCTGGCGGATCCGCATCGGTCTAGGCGAACACGGCGTCGAGCGCGACGTAGCCGAACTGACGGACGTTGAGCGGCGACGCGAGGTCGGACAGCTGGGCGCGGTCGACCCAGCGCCACGCGCCGAACTCGTGGTTGGGGGAGACCTCGGCGTCGTCGGCGACTTGGGTGACGAACACGAAGTTCATGTGCAGCCCCTTGGAGCCCGCCGGGTGCTGCTCGAAGCCGATCAGCCCGGCCGGCACGCCGTCGAGCGCGTCGGCCAGCGGCCGGAACGCGCCGGTCAGGCCGGTCTCCTCGCGCAGCTCGCGCACCGCGGCCTCGAGCGGGGTCTCGCCCGCCTCGAGCTCGCCGCCGATCGGCAGCCAGGTCTGCAGCCGGTGATGCTCGATGACCAGCACGCGGTCGCCACGCCGGGCATAGACCGCGACCGAAAATGCGCGACGTTCCACGGCTACGGCAATACCTCGAACGGCAGCGCGTTCGAAGCCTGATCGTTCACGGTCACGACGAGATCCGTCATGCCCGCGGGCGCGGACGGCGGGATCACGATCTGCGCGGCGGTGTCGCTGTAACTCGCGACCACTGCGCGGACCGGCTGGGCCAGGCCGACCACGACCTCGCCGCCCGCTCGCGCGCAGTCGCCCGACGCGCCGCACAGCCGGCGCCCGGTGATCGTC
>DASWOO010000428.1:0-2077 GCA_036404335.1 Kofleriaceae bacterium | reverse complement strand
CACTAGCCGCGCCACCGCCGCTGAGTTAGCGTGCGCGCCATGTCCAAGGTCCTCATCATCGGCGCCGGTGGCGTCGGCGGAGTCGTGGCGCACAAGTGCGCGATGGATCGGCACACGTTCAGCGAAGTCGTGCTCGCGAGCCGCCGGCAATCCAGCTGCGACAAGCTGGCCGCCGAGATCGACCAGATGCACGGCCGGCAGATCCGGACCGCGCAGATCGACGCCGACGACGTCGCCGCGACGACCAAGCTGCTCGAGGCCGAGCGCCCCGCGCTGGTCATCAACGTCGCGCTGCCGTACCAGGACCTGCACATCATGGACGCGTGCCTCAACGCGGGCGTCGACTACCTCGACACCGCGAACTACGAGCCGCCCGACGTCGCCAAGTTCGAGTACAGCTGGCAGTGGGCGTACCAGGATCGGTTCGCCAAGGCCGGCCGCATGGCGGTGCTCGGCTCGGGCTTCGACCCCGGCGTGACCAACGTGTTCTGCGCCCACGTCCAGAAGCACCTGCTCGACGAGGTCCACTACGTCGACATCGTCGACTGTAACGGCGGCTCGCACGGCAAGGCGTTCGCGACCAACTTCAACCCCGAGATCAACATCCGCGAGATCACCGCGCGCGGCCGCTACTGGGAGGACGGCGCGTGGAAGGAGACCGACCCGCTCAGCGTGTCGAAGATGTTCGACTACCCGGGCGTCGGCGAGCGCAAGAGCTTCCTGCTGTATCACGAGGAGCTCGAGTCGCTGGCCAAGAACCTCAAGGGCCTGCGCCGCATCCGGTTCTGGATGACGTTCGGCGACGCGTACCTCAAGCACCTCGAGGTGATGCAGAACATCGGCATCACCCGGATCGACGAGGTCGAGCACGACGGCCACAAGATCGTGCCGATCAAGTTCCTGCGCGCGCTGCTGCCCGACCCGGCGTCGCTCGCCGCCAACTACACCGGCAAGACGTCGATCGGCTGCCTGTGCGATGGCATCAAGAACGGCCAGCGCAAGCGCTACTTCATCTACAACATCTGCGACCACGCCGAGACCTACAAGGAGGTCCGCGCCCAGGCCGTGTCGTACACCACCGGCGTGCCGGCCGTGACCGGCGCGGCGATGATGGTGACCGGCAAGTGGAAGGCCGCCGGCGTGTTCAACATGGAGCAGCTCGATCCCGATCCGTTCCTCGCCGACGTCGGCGCGCGCGGCCTGCCCTGGCACGTCGAGGAGCGATGAGCGCGGGCGCTGCGCTCGGCGCGGACACCGCGCGCGCGATCGAGATCGGCGCGGTCGAGACCCCGTGCTTCATCACCGATCTGGGCGCGCTCGAGGCGAACTTGCGGATCCTCGCCGACGTCCAGCAGCGCGCCGGCTGCACGATCCTGCTCGCGCTCAAGGGCTTCGCGCAGTGGTCGACGTTCCCGCTGATCAAGCGCTACCTGGCCGGCGCGACGTCGAGCTCGGTCGCCGAGGCGCGGCTGGCGCGCGAGGAGCTGGGCGGCCAGGTCCACGCCTACGCGCCGGCGTACAGCGACGCCGAGATGGCCGAGCTGGTCACGCTCGCCGATCACATCGTGCTCAACTCGCCCGCGCAATGGCGGCGCCACCGCGCGGCGATCGCCGCCGCCGGCGGGATCTCGTGCGGCCTGCGGGTCAACCACGAGCACCAGGAGGTCGAGGTCGCGCTGTACGACCCGGCCGGGCCGTGCTCGCGGCTCGGCACCGTGCGCGGCAACCTGACCGCCGACGACCTCGACGGCCTCGACGGCCTGCACTTCCACACGCTGTGTCAGGTCAACAGCGACGCGCTCGAGCGCGCGGTCGCCGCGTTCGAGCACAAGTTCGGCGACTTCATCCCGCGGATGAAGTGGGTCAACTTCGGCGGCGGCCACCACATCACCCGGCCCGACTACGACCGCGACCGGCTGGTCCGCGTGGTGTCGGAGTTCCGCGCGAAGTGGAACGTCGAGGTCTACCTCGAGCCCGGCGAGGCGATCGCGCTCGGCACCGGCGTGCTGGTCGCCAGCGTGATGGACACGTTCCACAACGGCATGGACATCGCGATCCTCGACACCTCGGCGACCGC
>DASWOO010000427.1:0-5561 GCA_036404335.1 Kofleriaceae bacterium | reverse complement strand
TTTCGGATCGTGGTGGCAATGGCGGTGATCGGGAGTGGGGTGGCGGTCGCGGCCGTGCTCGACGACTTCGGCCCGCCGCCGCCGGGTGATCCGTCGGCCTTCACCGGGCCGTTGATCTGGACGCAGTACGCGATCGACGCGCTCGCCGGGCTGCCCGAGGCCAACAAGGGGGCGTGGGAGGGGCTGCCCGACAAGGCCGCGACCCACGATCATCTGGTGACGCAGCAGGATCCGGGCGGGGGCATCAAGATCCCGGTCGGCGCGCCGCCGAGCCCGCTGTTCGGGGCGCAGCCGTTCAGCCAGAGCCTGCTGCTGTTCGAGGAGTTCGGACGCGACCGGCTGGACACGGCCGAGGCCACCGGCGCGCCGCAGGCGTTCCCGCGGCCGCAGCTCGGCGCCGCGCCCGAGCAGGATCCGGCGCAGCTCGGCGCGACCGGTCCGGCGAGCGCGTCGCTCGAGGCGTTCCTCGCCCAGCCGGGCATCACGCCGGCGGCGAGCGAGTTCACCGACGACGTCGACACCAACCCGTGGCAGCCCGACATCGAGGGCGTGCTCGGCCGGCCGCTCGCGCACCCGCCCGCCGAGGGTCGTCCGCCCGGCAAGGGCTGGTCGCATCAGCGGTGGAACGAGTTCCGCCCGCAGGTGTTCTTCCAGACCGCCCAGGCCGGCGCGCGCACCAACCTCGGCCTGCGCGACGCCAAGCAGCGCCACCACTACACCGCCGGCGAGTTCGGGCCCGGCGGGCTGTACCACACCACGTTCAACTCGACGGTGCCGGGCACGATGCGGGTCGGCTCGACCGCCGGCATCGCGCCGCGGTTCCACCCGCTGATGCCGGTCCAGGATCACAAGTCGCTGTGGACCTTCGACGGGACGTTCCCGCCCAAGCTGGCGGTGTCGCGCTACGGCGAGCCGATCCTGATGCGCCACTACAACGCGCTGCCGATCGACCCCGGCGCCAACCGCGGCTTCGGCATCCACACGATCAGCACCCACGAGCACAACGGCCACAACCCGGCGGAGAGCGACGGCTACACCAACGCGTTCTTTTTCCCCGGCCAGTTCTACGACTACCGCTGGCCGATGCAGCTCGCCGGCTACGATACGGTCAACACCACCGCCAGCGATCCGCGCGCGGCGATGCCGTGCGAGCCCGGCGAGACCCTGTTCGTCAACGACGCCAGCGCCGGCCAGAAGACCTGCGACGCGCACGGCCGGATCCAGATCCGCGGCGACTGGCGCGAGACCATGAGCACGCACTGGTTCCACGACCACATGCTCGACTTCACCGCCCAGAACGTCTACAAGGGCAACGCTGTAATGTATAATTATTACAGCGCCTTGGACCGCGGCAACGAGGCCTTCGACGATGGCGTCAACCTCCGCCTGCCCAGCGGCAACGCGCTGTCGTGGGGCAACCGCGACTACGACGTCAACCTGGTGATCGCCGACAAGGCGTGGGACGCGCAGGGCCAGCTGTGGTTCAACCCGTTCAACACCGACGGCTTCCTCGGCGATCAGGTGCTGGTCAACTGGCAGTACCGGCCATACCTCGAGGTCCGCGCGCGGCGCTACCGGTTCCGGATCCTCAACGGCTCGGTGTCGCGCTACCTCGCGCTGGCGCTGGTCCAGAAGGTCACCGGCACGGGCGGCGAGTACCCCGGGCCCAAGGGCTCCGGGTTCTCGTACAACCGCGTGCCGTTCCACCTGGTCGCCAACGACGGTAACCTCATGGAGCACTCGGTCGCGTTCGACGGCTCGGTCGACCTCGATGGCAATGGCAACGCCACCGAGCACAAGGGCACGCTGCCGACCCAGGGCATCGCCGAGCGGTTCGACATCGTCGTCGACTTCGCGGCCAGCGGCATCAAGCCGGGCGACAAGCTCTACCTGATCAACCGCGGCGAGCACCAGGACGGCCGCAAGCTCAACCAGAAGATCAGCGTCGCCGACATCGTCAGCGAGAAGTACAAGCCGGTCAGCGACGGCCGGCGCTGGGACAAGGGCGATCCGGGCGTGGCGATGATCATGGAGCTGCGGGTCGTGGCCTACGCCGGCACCGACGTCAGCATGAACCCCAAGGACTTCGAGTCCGGCAAGCGCACGATGATCCCGCTGCCGACCCGGCGCGACGACCCGCGGCTGGCGACCGCCACCCGGCGCAGCTTCGACTTCGTGCGCGGCGGCGGCGGCAGCACCGATGACGCGCCGTGGGCGATCAAGACCGACGGCGGCGCCGCGCTCAACATGGATCCGCGCCGGATCTCGGCGGCGCCGCACCTGGCGACCGGCCCGACCCAGGCCGGGTTCAGCGGCACCAACGCCGCGGGCGACGACGACGCCGGCCACCTCGAGATTTGGGAGATCCAGAACTCGAGCGGCGGCTGGAGCCACCCGGTCCACGTCCACTTCGAGGAGGGCGTGATCCTCAGCCGCGGCGGCAAGCCCCCGCCGGCGTGGGAGACCTGGGCGCGCAAGGACGTGTATCGCGCCGGCCCCGAGGACGACGGCGGCAATCGCGTGGAGTTTGCGATCCGGTTCCGCGAGTTCGCCGGCACGTACATGGAGCACTGCCACAACACCCAGCACGAGGATCACTCGATGCTGCTGCGCTGGGACATCGAGCACCCGGGCCAGACCCAGCTGATGCCGGCGCCGATCCCGACCTGGGATGGCGTCGAGTACGTCGACTCGGCGGCGCTGCCCACGTTTCGCACCGGCGCCGGGACCGGGCCGATCCACTAGCCATGCGCGGCCTGGCCTTGTGGTTGTTGACGATGATCGCGCTCGCCGCCTGCGACGCGGCCGAGCCGCCCGTGGACGCGGCCGTGTCGAGCGGCGCGGCGATGTGGGGCAAGGACTACTTCCCCAACATCGCGCTGACCACGCAGGACGGCGCGCGGGTCCGGTTCTTCGACGATCTGATCAAGGACAAGGTCGTCCTGGTCAACTTCATCTACACCCACTGCACCGACTCGTGCCCGATGGAGACCGCGCGGCTGCTCGAGGTCCAGCAGCTGCTCGGCGACCGGCTCGGCAAGGACATCTTCTTCTACTCGATCTCGATCGACCCGGTGCACGACACCCCGGCGACGCTCAAGGCGTACGCCGCCGCGTGGCACACCGGGCCGGGCTGGACGTTCTTGACCGGCGCGGACGACGACGTCACCCGGCTGCGCCAGAAGCTCGGGGTCTACGAGCCGGATCGCAAGAAGCAGGATCACGGCACGAGCCTGGTGATCGGCAACCAGCAGACCGGGCGGTGGATGAAGCGCTCGCCGGCGGAGAACCCGTACGTCATCGCCGACCAGCTCGGCAGCTGGCTGCACAACTGGAAGCGGCCGAGCACCGCCCGGCGCGACTACGCCGACGCGCCCGAGATCCGTAACATCTCGAGCGGCGAGGAGATGTTTCGCGCCCGGTGCGGGACGTGCCACACCGCCGCCGCCGGTGAGACCGGCAGTGGCGGTGCCTCGGGCGAGGACACGAACGCGCCCCGCATCGGCCCGGACCTGCACGCGGTGACCCAGCATCGCGACCACGCGTGGCTGGTCCGGTGGATCATGGCCCCTGACCAGGTGCTCGCCTCCGGCGATCCGGTCGCGACGGGCCTGCTCGCGGCCTACCACGGCCTGCCGATGCCCAATCTCCGGATGTCGCTGGCCGACGCCGAGCTCGTGCTGGGCTATCTCGACCACGCCGGCGAGGCACCGCTCGCACCCGCCCGCCGCAAGCTCGTCGTCGCCGCGGCCGACGCGCCCGCGGTGCGCGCCCTGCTCGGCCGCTACGACGCCTTGCGCCTGCGCCTCGCCGACGACGACCTCGACGGCGCCCGCCGGCTGGCGGCGGCGATGCCGGAGGCCGCCGGCCCGGTCAGCGTGGGCGCCCAGGCGATCGCGGCCGCGGCCGACCTCGACGCCGCGCGCGCCGGCTTCGCCGCCCTGTCGCGCACCCTGGTCGGCGTGCTCGCCGACAACCCGCTGTTGCAGCGCGGCTACTGGCTGTTCCGCTGCCCGCACGCGCCGGGCTACCAGCACTGGCTGCAGGCCGACGGCGCGCTGACCAACCCGTACTTCGGCCTGAAGATGCGGTCCTGCGGCTCGCAGGCGCCGCGCTGGACGGCCGAGTGACGCCGACCAAGCCTGGCTAGCGAGCGTCCGCAGGCGCGGCGGTGCCGGCGTCGCCGGGGGTGGCGTGGTCGCCGTCGGCTGGCTCGACCGACTTGCCCTCGGCGGTGATGATCTCGAAGTTGCGGACGCCGACCAGCTGGCCGCCGACGGTCATCGTCGTGCAGGTCCACTTGCCGGTCGGGTCGGCCGGCAGGTCGGCGAGCGGGAACGTGCTGCGGAACACCTCGCCGTCGCCGTCGTGGCAGCGCAGGTGCTCGGGCGTCATCCGCGCCAGCTCGACGCCGCGCCGGCGCCAGATGTGAATGACGTCCTCCTTGAGCCCGCCCGGCTCGCGCAGGAGCGAGCCGCAGCGCAGGCCGTCGGTCTGGTCGACCCGGATCTGGTGCTTGGAGCCCGGCAGGCACTCGTAGCTGCCCATCGTGCCGTGGCCGACCGCGATCTCGACCATCGCCAGCGGCGCCGGCGGGATCAGCGCCCGGCCGTACCACACCGCGCCGAGCAGCCCGGCGGTGGCGGCGACGACCAGGAACGCGCCGCGCGGAGAGGCGACCTGGCGCAGCGAGAACGACAGCAGCGCCACCGAGATCGGCGTCGCGGCCGCGGCCACGACCAGGCCGACCCGGTGCTCGATCCCGGCGATCAGCGGCAGCATGACGTTGAGCACGCCGAACACCGCGATGCCGTAGATCGCCGACGCCAGCCAGCGCCGCTCCATCACGAAGTGGTCGAACACGATGTCCATCGTCGACACCACCGCGCACACGAGCAGGATCGGCGCGAGCCACCAGTTCCACGACGCCAGCGACCACGTCGCGCTCGACGCGTAGAGCGGCGTCAGGAAGAAGAACATCTGCTGGTAGAACTGCTTGATCAGGTAGTTGGTCGCGACCCGCACGCCCTTGCGCGCGAACGTCTCCTGCTCGCGCCGGTTGTCGGGGCCGACGATGAACCGCAGCGCGACGAACATGATCAGCCACGACGCCAGGAGCGCGATCATGATCTTGTCGGCGTGGGCCAGGCCCGCGCGCGCGAACAGCATCACGCCGACGCCGAACGACAGCGCGAAGAACGAGTGGAACCACCACAGCTTGCGCAGGACACGGCGCAGCCGCGACGGCGGCGCCGGCAGGGTCACCGCCGCGTCGACCGGTGGATCCGGGTCCGGGCGCGTCATCGCTAGCTCGCCGCCGCGACCAGGTCCTTGAGCCGATCGAGCGCGAGCTCGAGCCGCGCGATCGGCGGACCGAACGAGAACCGCAGGTGGCGGCGGAACCGCGACGCCCGGCCGCCGCGGCGCTTGCCGGGATCGACGTCGAAGAACTCGCCGGGCACGGTGATCACGTTGCGGTCGAGCGCGGCGCGGAAGAACGCCATGCCGTCGCGGATCGACGGCGGCAGGTGCTCGGTCGACGCCCAGACGTAGAACGTGCC
>DASWOO010000426.1:0-2890 GCA_036404335.1 Kofleriaceae bacterium | reverse complement strand
GGCTACGCCCAGCTCCGCAAGGCGCTGTCGATGCGCCCCGAGGACATCACCAACGAGGTCAAGGCGTCGAACCTGCGCGGCCGCGGCGGCGCGGGCTTCGCCACCGGCGTGAAGTGGGGCTTCGTCCCCAAGGACGCCAAGTCCGTCCACCTGGTGTGCAACGCCGACGAGTCCGAGCCCGGCACGTGCAAGGACCGCGAGCTGATCTTCTGGGATCCGCACCTGCTCATCGAGGGCATGGCGATCGGCGCGCACGCGCTCCGCGCCGTGCACAACTACATCTACATCCGCGGCGAGATGATGCGCGAGTACGTGGTGCTGCGCCGGGCCGTCGAAGAGGCCTACGCCCGCGGCTACCTCGGCAAGAACGTCCTCGGTACCGGCGTCGAGATCCACCTGACGGTGCACCGCGGCGCCGGCGCGTACATCTGCGGCGAGGAGACCGCGCTGCTCAACTCGCTCGAGGGCCTGCGCGGCCAGCCACGGCTCAAGCCGCCGTTCCCGGCGGTCAAGGGCCTGTTCGGCGAGCCGACGATCGTCAACAACGTCGAGACGCTGATGAACGTCCCGCTGATCCTCGACAAGGGCGGCGCGTGGTTCAACGGCCTGGGCATGGGCCGGTCGGGCGGCACCCGCATGCTGTGCGTGTCGGGTCACGTCAACAAGCCCGGCGTGTACGAGCTGCCGATGGGCATCACGTTCAACCAGATCATCAACGACGTGTGCGGCGGCGTGTGGAAGGGCCGGCAGATCAAGGCCGTGATCCCCGGCGGCGTGTCGATGCCGCCGCTCGATAAGGACGAGCTCGACGTGCCGTGCGAGTTCGACGCCCTGCAGACCGACGAGCGGATCAAGCCCGTGATGGTCCGCGAGGGTCAGCCGTTCGACCTCGGCGGTGGCCGCCAGCTGCGGACCATGGCCGGCTCGGGCGGCATCGTCGTCATGGACGACCAGACCGACATCCCGATGGCGCTGTGGCGGATCATGAAGTTCTTCGCCCACGAGTCGTGCGGTCAGTGCACGCCGTGCCGCGAGGGCACCGGCTGGCTCGAGAAGGTCTCCAAGCGGGTCGCGCACGGCAACGGCAAGCCGGGCGACGTCGACCTGCTCGCGAGCATCGCGCACGGCATCGCCGGCAACACGATCTGCGCGCTGGGCGACGCGGCCGCGTGGCCGATGCTCGGCTTCCTCACCAAGTTCCGCGCCGATTTCGAGGCCAAGATCGCCGTGAAGAAGGACAGAGCGGCATGACCCGCACGCTGGTAATTATCTCGATGGTCCTCGGCCTCGCGGCTGGCGCGAGGCCGGCCCGGGCGCAGGAAGCCGTGGCTCCCGCTGCGGCCGCGGATGGCGATCGCGGCGGCGACAACCAGGACGACCGGCCCAACAAGTGTCCGCCGCAGGTCCTGGCCGGGCTCAAGGCCGCGGTCCCCAACGTCATCGGCACCACGACCTGCACCTATCACCGCGGCACGATCGTCATCAAGGACGGCGCCTCCACGGGCGCCAAGTACACCGCGTGGATCACGGTCGCCGACGGCCGCACCGCCGCGGTCGAGATGACCGGCGATGGCCAGCTGCTCGCGATGGTCTACACGCACAACGACCTGTACCAGTCGTCCGACAAGGGCATGGCCGTGCTGTTCTGGCTGTTCGCGCTGATCTCGGTCGGCGGCGCGGTGTTCGTCATCACCCGCAAGAACCTGATCGCCGCGGTCATGGGCATGGTCGGCAGCTTCCTCGGCATCGCCGCGGTCTACATGCTGCTGTACGCGCAGTTCCTCGCCGTGGTCCAGATGCTGGTCTACGCCGGCGCGATCATGGTGCTGTTCGTGTTCGTCGTGATTATCCTGAATCGGCCCGAGGACGAGCCGGTCGCGACCACCGGCCGCCTGGGCCAGGCGATCGGCGGGATCTCGATCCTGTACCTGATCGGCCGCCTGGTCATGATGCTGATCGACGTCCGCGTCCCGGTGAAGGCGCTCGCCGCGCCGACCGCGACCGCCGAGGGTCACGACTGGGGCTCGGTCGCGGCCGTCGGCACCAACCTGTTCGGCCCCGGGCTGTTCCCGTTCGAGGCGATCTCGATCCTGCTGCTGGTGGCCGTGGTCGGCGCGATCGCGATCGCCCGGCCGCTGCACGCCGAGGATGACGCGCCCGCCAAGGTGCGCCAGGAAGGTGTGGCATGAACGACCTGCTGTGGAACGTCGGCTACGCGCACTTCCTGGTGCTCGCGGCGGTGCTGTTTCTGGTCGGCGTCGCCGGTGTGCTGTTCCGGCGCAACGCGCTGATCATCCTGATGAGCGTCGAGCTGATGCTCAACGCCGCCAACATCTCGCTGGTCGCGTTCTCGCGGATGTGGGGCGACCTGTCGGCCCACACCTTCGCGCTCATCGTGATCGCGGTCGCCGCCGCCGAGGCCTCGGTCGGTCTCGCCATCGTCGTCGCGGTGTTCCGCGGCCGCCGCAACGTCGAGGTCGACCGCCTCAACACGCTCAGGCACTAGCATGGACGCAACAACACAGACCTGGTCGATGCCGACCCTCGCGTGGATCCCGCTGCTGCCGCTGCTCGGCGCCGCGATCAACCTGATCTTCGGCCGCTGGCTGTCCAAGCGCACGTCGTCGGGCATCGCGATCCTCGCGGTCGGCGCGGCGTTCGTGCTGTCGGCCTACATGGTGTTCTCCGACAACCAGCTGTTCGGGCTGTTCGAGGCCGGCAAGGGCGGCACGGGCATCACCCAGCAGCTGCTGCCGTTCCCGTGGATCGAGGTCGGGTCATTCAAGGCCCAGCTCGCGTTCCGGCTCGACACCCTGTCGGCGGTGATGATCCTGATCGTCACCTTCGTCGGCACGCTGATCCACATCTACTCGACCGGCTATATGGCGCA
>DASWOO010000425.1:0-3473 GCA_036404335.1 Kofleriaceae bacterium | reverse complement strand
GCGACGGCCGGACCCCGGCGAGCGCGGCGAGGTGACAGACCACGTCGACCGAGCCGTCGATCGCCCGGGCGACCGCGTCCCGATCGCAGATGTCGCCCTCGATCAGCGTGAAGCCGGGCAGCCGGGCCAGCTCGGCCGCCGTGCCGCGCTTGACCGCCGACGGGTACAGGTAGCCGTCGAACGAGTCGAGGCCGGTGACCCGGTGGCCGGCGGCGACCAGCCGCTCACAGGTATGGGAGCCGATGAAGCCGGCCGCGCCGGTGACGACGACGTGCATGTCGCGCCACTGTTGCGTGGCGCTTGCGCCGCAGCAAGCCGTGGCAGACACTGCCGGCGATGCGAGCCGTGGTTCAGCGGGTGATCCGCGCCAAGGTGACGGTGGAGGAGCGGGTCACGGGCGAGATCGGGGGCGGGCTGCTGGTGCTGCTCGGGTGCGGGGCGGGTGATACGGAGGTCGACCTGGGCTACGTGGTCGACAAGGTCGTCAAGCTGCGGATCTTTGCGGACGAGGCCGGGAAGATGAACCGGAGCGTGCTCGAGGTCGGCGGCGGGGTGCTGGTGGTCTCGCAGTTCACGCTGTATGGCGACGCGCGTCAGGGCCGCCGTCCCGCGTTCACCGGCGCGCTCGAGCCGGTCGCGGCCCGGGCGCTGTACGAGCTATCGTTACAGCGGCTGGCCGCGGCGGGGGTGGCGCGCGTGCAAGCCGGCGAATTTGCCGCCGATATGGCGGTCGAGCTGGTCAACGACGGCCCGGTGACGATCCTCATCGATTCGCGCAAGCTGTTCTAGCCCGGGGCCACACCTCGCGTTACGGTTGCTCCCGGCGCCCGTACGCGGGCGCTCGTGCAATGGCGCTGACCCGATGAAAGTCAGGTTCTGGGGAGTCCGCGGCTCGATCCCCGTTCCGGGGCGAGCCACCAGTCGATACGGGGGCAACACCTCGTGCGTCGAGATCCGTCCGCGCGGTGACGCGCCGATCATCATCGACGCCGGCACCGGCCTGCGCCGGCTCGGCAAGGCGCTGATGGAGGAGTCGTTCGGCGACGGCCGCGGCCGGGCCTCGATCCTGATCAGCCACACCCACTGGGACCACGTCCAGGGCCTGCCGTTCTTCTCGCCGCTGTACCGGCCCGGCAACCAGATCGAGATCTTCGCCCGCCACCGAGACATGCACCTCGAGGCCGTGTTCTCCCAGCAGCACGGCGCGCCCTACTTCCCGGTGCCGCTGTCCGCGATGCAGGCCGACATGCAGTTTCACGCGATCCGCGAGGACGCGACGCTGCAGCTCGGCCGCGCCAGGGTCACGTCGACCCGGCTCAACCATCCGTGGACCGCGCTGGCCTATCGCGTCGAGGTCGACGGCGCCGTGGTCGTGTACTGCGCCGACACCGCGCCGTTCACCGACCTCCTGCTCGGCGAGGAGTTCGTTACCCGGCCGCCGTCGCTCGACCGGCCGCTGCCGCCCGACATCGCCGCCGAGCTGGCGAAGATGCGCGCCGGCGTGGTGCACCTGGCGCGCGGCGCCGACCTCCTGATCTACGACACCCAGTTCACCCACGCCGAGTACCTGGCGCGGCCGCACTGGGGCCACTCGCACCCCGACGACGCGATCGCGATCGCCCGCGAGGCCGGGGCGCGGCGGCTGTGCCTGTTCCACCACGCGCCGCTGCGCAGCGACGACGACAACGACAAGATCCTCGCCACCACGCGCGGCGCGGTCGAGGCCAGCGGCGATCGCTTCGAGGTGCTGAGCGCCTTCGAGGGCCTCGAGCTGACCCTGGGGGACGCATGAAGATCCGGTTCTGGGGCGTGCGCGGCTCGATCCCGGCGCCGGGCCCCGAGACGATCCGCTACGGCGGCAACACCGCGTGCGTGTCGGTCCACACCGACGCCGGCGGCCTGATCATCATCGACATGGGCACCGGGCTCATGGGCCTGGGCAACACGCTGCTCACCGGCGCGTTCGGCAAGGGCACCGGCCGCGCGTCGATGCTGCTGTCGCACACCCACTGGGACCACATCCAGGGCCTGGGGTTCTTCGCGCCGGTGTTCGTCGGCGGCAACGCGTTCACCGTGTACGGCCCCGGCGGCTCGCCCGAGGTGCTCGAGGATATCCTCGAGGGTCAGATGGACCCGAACTTCTCGCCGCTGCAGACGCTCAAGAACTTCTCGGCGGCGTTCGATGTCAAGGCGGTGCTGCCGGGCACGCCGTTCACCGCCGAGGGCCTGGCGATCACCGCGCGCGAGCACGCGCACGGCACGACCACGGCGCTGGCGTTCCGCATCACCGAGACCACGGCCGCGGGCGAGCGGTCGTTCGTGTACGCGTCCGACGTCGGCCAGCCGCTCGACACCTCGGAGCCGACGCCCGACCCGGCCGCGATCGCGTTCTACCGCGGCGCCGACGTGCTGCTCCACGACTCGACGTACCGACCGCGCGACCAGGCGACGCGCAGGAACCGCGGGTTCTCGTCGTACGAGGACGCCGCCGCGGCCGCGATCGCCGCGCGCGTCGGCCGGCTGGTCACGTTCCACTACGACCAGGACTACAGCGACGACGAGGTCGACGAGCTGGTCCGCGACTGCCGCGCCGCGCTCGACGCCCGCGGCGGCCGGCGCATCGCCTTGACCCCGGCGCGCGAGGGCGAAGAGCTCGAGATCTAACGCTCGCCGTTGAACGCGCGGGTGTGGATGCCGAGGTAGACGCCGCCCATCCAGGCGCGCTGCTCGAGCACGCTGGTGCCGACGGTGACGCCGGCGGCGATCCACGGGCCGAGCCACAGCTCGCCGCGGACGCGGGCCTCGGCGACGGCCGCGCGGGCGAGCACGCTGGTGGTCGTCGCGCACGACAGGTACTGGCTGTCGAAGCCGTACGACACCATGCGCAGGCCGCCGGCGAGCTCGGCGCCGAGCGCGCCGAGGCCGAACGTCGCGCGCGCGCCGACCGCGGCGAGACCGTCGACCACGAGGCCGCCGCCCTGGCTCAGCGCGGGCGTGCCGGCCGCGCCGGTGGTCATCATCTCGGTGGTCGCGCCGCCGGGCCGGGTCAGCCCGCCGGCGTCGACCTCGACCGCCGTGTACAGGTGGTGCGGCAGCACGAAGGTCACCCGCACCGTCGACAGCACGGCGGTGTCGAGCGCCCGGCGGCCGGTGACCGCGGTCGCGCGGTAGGCGAACGTGCCGGCGGCCCCGTGGTTGACCAGGCCGGTCTGGCCGTCGAGCAGGCTGCCGAACCGGCGGACGATCGCGCCGCCCTCGATGATGATCGGCGGGACGTCGAGGTTGACGCCCCAGGCGCCGAACCGCCGGCAGTGGCGATAGCCGACGATGTCGGAGTCGTCGACGCACGGCGGGTCGCCGCGCCGCGGCGGGGTCAGCTCGGCGTCGAGGCGCAGGGCGTCGCCGGCCCCGCCGCCGCCCGGGCCCCCGCCGCCGCCGCCGCCGCCGCCACCACCACCGGGGCAGCCGGCGTC
>DASWOO010000424.1:0-1921 GCA_036404335.1 Kofleriaceae bacterium | reverse complement strand
TCGCGCGCAACCCCAACCTGGGCGTTCACCCGCAGGGCGGCGAGGAGTATCCGCTGCCGATCGCCCGGCTCGGCGTCGATGTCGTCGTCGAGGATCAGGTCGCGCGCGTCGCGCTCGATCAGACGTTCCACAACGACCAGCCGCAGACGCTCGAGGGCATGTACCGGTTCGCGATCCCGCCCGACGCCGCGCTGCAGCGGCTGGCGATGTACGTCGACGGCCGGCTGGTCGAGTCCGGCGTGGTCGAGCGCATGGCGGCGCGCCGGATCTACGAGGAGCTGGTGTATCGCCGCGTCGACCCGGCGCTGCTCGAGTGGGCCGGCACCGGCCGGCTCGCGCTGCGCGTGTATCCGATCCCGGCGCGCCAGGACAAGCGGCTGATGATCGCCTACACGCAGAGCCTGCCGTCGCTGTACCAAGATTACACCCTGGCGATCCCGCTGCCCGAGGTCGACGGCCCGGTCGGCGCGCTCGACATCGCGGTGCGGGTCAAGGACTGCGCCGGCTGCGAGCTGTCGTCGACCAGCCACGCGATCCGCGTGACTCGCGACGGCAACGACGCGGTCGTGCACTACCAGCGCGCGGGCGAGGCGATCGGCGACAGCTTCGTGCTGCGGGTTCGCGATCCGCGCCACGCGGTGACGGTCTCGGCGGCCAGGCGCGGCGATGATCAGTACGTGATGGTGCGGGCGCCGGCCGAGCTCGCCGGCCAGCCGGTCGCGTACCGGCCGCGGACCTGGGTGATCCTCGACGACGTCAGCGCGTCGCGCGGCAAGCTCGAGCTGCAGGCCCAGACCGACGTGATCGACGGCCTGCTCCACGAGCTCGACGAGCGCGACCGGGTCGCCGTCGTCGCGTTCGACGTCGAGGCCCGGACCAAGCTCGGCCTGACCCAGGTGATCGACGTCGATCGCCGCGCGGTGCGCAAGGCGCTGGCGGGCGAGGGCGGGATCGGCGCGACCGACCTGGGCCGCGGGCTCGACGCCGCGCTGCCGCTCCTGGCCAACGTCGGCCCCGACAGCGCCAGCATCATCTATGTCGGCGACGGCGTGATCACCAGCGGCGCGCGCAACCTGGACGCGCTGCGCGCGCGGCTGGTCGGCCAGGCGCACTTCATCGGCGTCGGGGTCGGCGACGCGCCCGACACCCAGACCCTGCAGGGCCTGGCCGGGGCGACGGCCGGCTACGCGACGACGATCGACCTGGCCGACGACGTCGGCTGGCGGACGTTCGACCTGGTCTCGGCGCTGCACACCCAGCGGGTGACCGGGCTGACCGCGCAGCTGGTCGATGCCCAGGGCCGGGCGCTCGAGGCCGCGGCGTACCTCGCGCAGCCGCAGCTCGCCGACGGCGAGCAGCTCGAGCTGGTCGCGAAGACCCGCGCCATGCCGGCCGCGGTCGAGCTCGGCGGCACGCTCGCCGGCCAGCCGTGGCACAAGCGGATCGAGCTGGGCAGCGTGCGCAGCGCCGACGCGGGTTATCTGCCGCGGCTGTGGGCGCAGCGCCACATCGCCGCGCGGCTGCTCGCCAAGCACGAGCCGGTCGCGGCGCCGGCGTGCGATCCGAAGGCGCGGCGCGCGTGCCCGTCGGAGGCCGACGCCCGCGCGGCGCGCGACGAGCAGATCCGGCGCGAGGTCATCGCGCTCGGCAAGCAGTACTTCTTGCTGTCGCGCCATACCTCGCTGCTCGTGCTCGAGGACGACGCGATGTACGCGCGCTACGGCGTGGCCAAGGGCAGCGGCGAGACCTGGGCGCCGTACGCAATGCCGGCGAGGATCCCGGTGAGCACGGCGCCGGCCCCCGTGATCACCGCGTCGACCACCGGCGAGCTGGTGCGCCCGCCGATGCAGGTGTTCTACGGCCTCGATCCGGGCGGCCCGTCGCGCGAGCGGCTCGAGCTGATCGAGGACAAGGCCAAGGC
>DASWOO010000423.1:0-4286 GCA_036404335.1 Kofleriaceae bacterium | reverse complement strand
GCGGTTCGCCAGGGGAGCTGCATGCGGCCAGGCCGAGCGCGGCGAGCGTGACGGCAAATCGCGCCATGACCCTCACCCTACTACGCGCGGATCAGTACAGCGCGTTCAGGGCGGTCTTGTCGGTCGAGGTGAACTTGCCGGTCTCGCTGGCGCGGAAGCACGAGTTCATGATCGAGCCGCCGACCGTCGCGTTGCTCGGCGTGCCCGAGATCAGGATCGCGCCGACGCCGCCGTCGCCCTCGTTGGACGCCGAGCCGCCGCAGCTGATCGCGCGGTTGTAGTAGTCCGAGTGGCGGAAGCCGACGGTGTGGCCGAGCTCGTGGGTGATCACGTGGGTGGTCGTGTTGACGCCGTACTGCGACGTGTCCGAGCCGATGTTGATCGTGTTGTACGGCCTGCCGCCCGACGGGAAGCCCGACACGCCGCCGGCGCCGGTGGTGAGCTTGGCGGTGATCGTGGCGCTGCAGCCGGCGGTGCTGCCGCTGGTCCGGGTCATGTGCCAGCGCAGGCCGAGGGCGTTGTAGTTCGAGATGGCGTTGTTCAGCGCGGTGCTGAACGTGCCGCTGAACGCCGCGCCGTTGATGCAGATGTTGGTGATGCTGCTGCCGACCAGGTTCGTGGTCCGGTACTGCTCGTCCTCGTCGCTCGCGTCGCGCTGCAGCATCTCGCGCGAGGCCTCGAGGCTGACCTCGGCGTCGCGGCCGGTGTAGACCTTGCCGTCGACGACCTGGATGTCATTGGCCGGGAACCCGACGGCCACGAGGTTCTCGACGATCTCCTGGGTGTCGCTGCCGCTGCTGCTGCTCTGATCCGCGCCGCACGCGACCAGCGCGCTGCAACCAACCGCAAACAGGATCACTTTCATGGACATTGCGTTCTCCCCTGGAAACAAGAGCAAATCACCCGGCGGGCGCTGCCGGTGTTTGCCAGAGGTTCAATCGCGATGCCGGGCAAAGCGATTGTTGGTAATCCAACGCAATACGCGTGGCGAGTACCGCAATGTCTGGTTTTGATTCACCGGTGGCCGCGGCCGCGCCAACATTGGCAATGATTCGGACAGCAATTTTCGCGACAGCCTGTCTCGATTGGTCCGCCGGCCGGGTCAAATTACCCCGGCCGCGATCGACCGGTCAACGCGGGGAGATCTCGATCTCGACCGTTCGGCGTGGCGCCGGCGCGCTGTACGCTGTCCGGGGCTAACGCAACCGCGGCGCGATCTTCTCGAGCGCGAGGACCTCGCTGGCCGCGTCGCGCTTCACCGCCTCGCCCGGCATTCCCCACACCACGCTGGTGTCCTTATCTTGCGCGATCGTCCGCGCGCCCTGCGCCCGCATCGCGCCGAGCCCGACCGCGCCGTCGGCGCCCATCCCGGTCAGCAGCACGCCGATCGCGTTGGCCCCCGCGCTCCTGGCCACCGAATCGAACAGCACGTCGACCGACGGCCGGTGGCGGTTGACCGGCGGCTCGTCGCTCAGCGCGCACATGTACCTCGCCCCCGAGCGCACGACCCGCAGGTGCTTGTGGCCCGGCGCCAGGTAGGCGTGGCCGCGCAGGATCGGCGCGCCCTCGGTCGCCTCCCGCACCGTCACCGCCGAGATACTGTCCAGCCGGGCCGCGAACCGGGGGCTGAACTCCGGCACGATGTGCTGGGCGATCACGATGCCGTGACCGTCCGGCGGCAGCACCGAAAGGATCTGCGCCAGGGCCTCGGTCCCGCCGGTCGACGCGCCGATCGCGACCACCCGGTCGGTGGTCTGCAGCGCGATCGCCGCCGGCTTGGCCGCCTGCAGCCGCGGCGCGTCGGCGCTGCCGACCCGGGCCCGGGCCGCGGTCTTGACCTTGGCGATGATCTCGTCGCCGAGCTCGGCCACGCCGTGCGCCAGATCCAGCTTGGGCTTGGCGACGAAGTCCACCGCGCCCAGCTCCAGCGCCGACAGCGTGGTCTCGGCGCCGCGCTCGGTCAGCGACGAGATCATCACGACCGGCATCGGCCGCAGCTTCATCAGATTGCGCAGGAACGTCAGCCCGTCCATCCGCGGCATCTCGACGTCGAGCGTCAGCACGTCGGGGTTGGTCTGGCGGATCAGGTCGCGCGCGGCGAACGGATCGTTCGCGGTGCCGACGATCTCCAGCTCCGGGTCGCCACGCAGCACCTCGGTGAGCAGCTTCCTCATCAGCGCGGAGTCGTCGATGATCAGGACCTTGATCGGCTTGCCCATCAGAATAGCTCCACGCTGCCGGGGGCCGCGGTCATCTTCCGCGCCACCCGCCGCTCGGTCGCGACGACCTTCTTGGCCTGCGCCATCGGGATCCGCTGGACCTGGGTCCGCCCGGTCTTCGGCCAGTAGCGCACCCGCCGCGCATATTGCTCGCCGAGATCCTCCGACATGATCGGGATGCCCTCGGACGCGAAGAACCGGCGGACCAGCTCGATGTTGCTGCGGCCGACGTCGCCGCCGCCCTCGATCACCCGGCCGCCGCCGAACACCTTGACCTCGAGGTGCGAGCGCTTGCCCACGCCGGCCAGCACCTGGTTGACCAGCAGCTCGAGCGCGTACACGCCGTAGCGCGCCGAGTCGCCGACGTCGCCGCGCAGCACGTTGGGCAGCATGAAGTGGTTGATGCCGCCGATGCCGCGGTTGACGTCGCGCAGGCACGCCGAGACGCACGAGCCGAGCACCGTGGCGATCACGATGTCCTCGTCGGTGACGTGCAGCTCGCCAGGCAGGACCTGGACGACGAACGCGTTGAGTCGGGGCTCCCAGTAACGGCTCACGACATCTGCTTTCGATAGGCCGTGCGGCCGCACGCAGTGAACCCGGAGACGCCGGCGGTCATCGACTCGGAGTGGCCGAGCATCAGGTGGCCGCCGGGCGCGAGCTTGTCGTGAAACCCGCGCAGCAGCTTGATCTTGTTGGGCACGTCGAAATAGATGATGACGTTGCGGCACGAGATCACGTCGAACGGGCCGCGCATCGGCCACGGCTCGAACAGGTTGAGCTGGTTGAACGTCACGAGGTTGCGCAGCTCGTCGCCGACCCGCCACATCCCGGCGTTGGCGCCCGAGCCGCGCGCGAAGTACCGCTTCTTCCTGGCCTGCGAGACCGGCGCGACCTGCTCGTCGGCGTAGACCCCGGCGCGCGCCTTGGCCAGGATGTCGGTGTCGATGTCGGTCGCGAGGATCTTGACGTCGAACCCGGGGCGATTCTCGAAGGTCTCGCGCACCACCATCGCCATGCTCCACGGCTCCTCGCCCGACGAGCAGCCGGCCGACCAGATCCGGATCCGGTGGGTCTTGTCGGCGAGCGCCGGCAGGATCTCCTGGCCGAGCATCTCGAAGTGGTGCATCTCGCGGAAGAACGACGTGACGTTGGTGGTCAGCGCGTTGATCAGCTCGCGGTGCTCGGGCGAGTGCGGGTCGTCGAGCAGCGCCACGTACTCGCTGTAGCTGGTCAGGTTCAGCGCGCGCAGCCGGCGGATCAGCCGGGTCTGGCACAGCACCCGCTTGCCCTCACCGAGCTCGATGCCGGCGCGGGTGCGCATCAGCTCGCAGATCCGGCGGAACTCGCGATCGCCCAGCGGGCGCTGGTCGGTCATGGCGACGATCGCGGTCACTAGAACTCTTTCCAGTCCTGATCTTCGGAGGCCGACTTGGCCATCGTCGGCCGCTTCAGCGCGACGGGGCGGGGCGCGGGCAGCGCGGCGGCGGGCTTGCGGGCGGGCAGCGCGACCGGCTTGGCGGCCGGCTTCCTGGCGGCGGCGCCGGTGTCGGCCTGCGCCATGCGGAAGAAGCTGATCAGGTCGACCAGGTTGTCGGCCTGCTCGGTCATCGCCGATGCCGCCGAGCTCGCCTCCTCGACCAGCGCCGCGTTCTCCTGGGTGCCGCGGTCCATCTGCACGACCGCGGTGTTGATCTGGTCGATGCCGGTCGCCTGCTCGGCGCTCGCGGTGGTGATCTCGCCGATGATGTCGGAGACCTTCTTGACCGAGGTCACGATGTCGCGCAGCGTCTCGCCCGACTGGTAGACCAGCTTGGCGCCCTGGCTGACCTTGTCGGCGCTGTCCTGGATCAGCGACTTGATCTCCTTGGCGGCGCCGGCCGAGCGCTGCGCGAGGTTCCGGACCTCGGCGGCGACGACCGCGAAGCCGCGGCCCTGGTCACCGGCGCGCGCGGCCTCGACCGCGGCGTTGAGCGCGAGCATGTTGGTCTGGAACGCGATCTGCTCGATCACGCCGATGATGTCGGCGACCTTGGTCGAGCTCTCGGTGATCGCCGACATCGCGGT
>DASWOO010000422.1:0-12731 GCA_036404335.1 Kofleriaceae bacterium | reverse complement strand
CGAGGAGGACGACGCCGACGACGACGCCGCGCTCCGCCCGCCGCACCTGGCGCCGCTGCGCCAGCACGCGCGCGTGCACTGCCAGGCGGCCTAGCGAAGCTCGGCGCGGTCGAGCAGGCCCGACGCCGCCGCGAGCTTGCGCAGCCGGTCCTTGGCTCGCTCGAACCGCTTGCGCAGCGCGGCCGCCCGGACGTCGAGCTGGGCGTCGCCGCCGTGGACGATCCGCGCGATGTCCTTCCAGGCCAGCCCGCGATCGAGCCGCAGCAGCAGGAGCTCGTGCTCCTCGGGATCGAGCTGCTCGCGCAGCAGCCGGAGCTCGTCCTTGACCTCGGTGCGCTGGATGTCGATCGTCACGGTGCGGACCACCGCGGCGAGCTCCGGCGCGCTCGACAGCGGCAGGTTGCGGTCGGCGCGGCGGCGCGGGTCGCGGCGCAGCTGGGCCAGCGCGTTGCGCGCCAGCTGGTACAGCCACGAGCGCAGCGACGCCTGCCAGCGAAACTTGCCGAGGCCCTTCCAGATGTCCTCGGACAGCTCGGCGAACGCCTCCGCCGCCAGGTCGTGATCGTGGGCCAGCGCGCGCAGGAAGCCGAGCAGCTCCACGCCGTAGAGCTGCAGCGCCTGGGTCGTCGCCGCCGGGACCGCGCCCGCCTCGCACAGCGCCTGGATCGCGTGCTCGCGCGCCTGGCGTTCCGGGTGGGCCACGCGCAGAGCTTACTCCGACTGGCGCGCCTGGGCTTCGCGCTCCTGCAGCGCGCGCCACTGGATCTTGCCCGTCGGCGACTTGGGCAAGGTCTCGGCGAGCTCGACCTCCGAGGGCACCTTGTAGGCCGCCATGGTCTCGCGCGCCCACTGGATGAGCTCGGCCGCGTCGACCTGGCCGCGCACCGCGGGCTTGAGCACGACCACGGCCTTGACCTGCTCGCCGCGCCGCGCGTCGTGCTTGGCGATGATCACCGCCTCCTGGATCGCCGGGTGCGCGTACAGCATCGCCTCGACCTCGGCCGGCCACACCTTGTAGCCGCCGACGTTGATCATCCGCTTGAGCCGGTCGACCAGGAAGTAGTAGCCGTCGTCATCGGTCCGGGCGAGGTCGCCGGTGCGGAAGAACCGCACGCCGTCGAGCTCGACGAAGCACGCCGCGTTGGCGTCTGCGTTGTTCCAGTAGCCGTCGAACACCTGCGGCCCGGCCACGACGATCTCGCCGACCTCGCCCGCCGGCAGCTCGCGCAGGGTCTCGGGGTCGACCACGCGCGCCTGCGTGTCGAACACCGGGATGCCGAGGCACTGTTTCTTGGGCCGCTGCGTCGGGTTGATGTGGGTCGGCGCGATGGTCTCGGACAGGCCGTAGCCCTCGATGAACGTGATGCCGCACAGATCCTGGAGCTTCTGCGCGATCGCCTCGGGCATCGCCGCGCCGCCGCCGCCGCACCAGCGCAGGCTCGACAGGTCGAAGCTCGCGGCGTTCGGGCTCGACAGCAGATCGACGATCATCGTCGGCACGGTCGACAGCTGGGTCACGCGGTAGCGCTGGATCAGCTTGGCCGCGAGCTCGCGGTCCCAGCGCGGCAGCAGCACGATCGTCGAGCCGGAGTAGATCGGCGAGTTCATGCTGTTCTGCATGCCGGTGACGTGGAAGTACGGCAGCACGGCGAGCGCGGTCTCGTCCTGGTAGACCCTGTACCACTGCGGCACCGCCACCGCCGTGAACATCACGCTGCGGTGGCGATGGATGCAGCCCTTGGGCTGGCCGGTCGTGCCCGAGGTGTACGGCATGACGCACAGATCATCGGCGGTGGCCAGGTGCGGGCCGAGCGGCGCGTCCGCGGCCAGCGCGTCGGACCACGCCACGGCGCCGGCGGGCACGGCCTGGCGCGGCGCCGCGATCCACGCCGGCACGTCGAGGTCGGTCTCGGCCGTGAGGTAGTCGCGGTAGCACGCGACGATCAGGTGCTCGACGGCCGCGCCGATCAGCGGCTCGATCCGCGCGAGCTGGTCCTGCGCGGCGATCAGCACGCGCGTGCCGCTGTCGGTCACGATGTGCGCGACCTCCTGGGTCAGCAGCATCGGGTTGATCGGCACGACCATCGCGTCGGCGCGCAGGATCGCGTAGTAGCCGATGATGAACTGCGGCGAGTTCTGCAGATACAGGCCGACCCGGTCGCCGCGCTTGACCCCGCACACCGACTGGAGATAACCGGCGAGCCGCTCGGCCTCGCGGCGGAACGCGGCGTAGCTGAGGATGCTGTCGTAGAAGTTGATGCAGGCCTTGCTCGGGAACCGGGTCGCCGAGACCTCGGCGTTGACCCACACCGAGGTCTCCGGGATCGACAGGTGATGCGGGATGTGTGGCCAGAACGCGAGATGTTGCGTGCCCATCGCGCCGGCGAGGGTACAACGCGAACGCGATGACTCAGCGCGGCAACTTGGCGAGTAACGCCTCGCACTGCGCGACCCGCGGGGGCATGACCAGCGCGGAGTACAGGTTGCGGGCCTCGACCACGAACGGCCGGGCCTCGCCCGCGCGGCCCAGGCCGACCAGCGCGCGGCCGTGCTCGAGGTCGGCCCACGCCAGGGTCTGCTCGGTCTCCGCCTTGCCGAACCTCACGGCCGTCGCCGACAGCGCGGCGGCGCGCGCGAACTGGCCGGCGTCGTTCGCCGCGTTGGCGGCCATGGTCAGCGCGTTGCGGTGGCGGTCCGAGCCCGGGCTCCGGGTGCCGTAGATCGCCGCCGCCCGCAGCGCCGCGTCGATCGCCGCCGGGTAGTCGTGCTGGAACCGCAGCACGGCGGCGATGTTGAACTGGACGTGGGCGACGTCGATCGCGTCGGGGCCGAGCAGCGCCTCGTCGATCGCCTCGGCCGAGCGCAGCGCGGCGAGCGCCTGGCCGAGCTCGCCGTGATCGGAGTAGATCGCGGACAGGTCGGTGTCGATGACCGCGACCAGCGAGGTGTTCTCGCCGTAGCGCCGGACGTAGTTGGCGCGCGCGGTGCGGAGCATGGCCAGCGCGTCGGCCTCGCGGCGGTTGGCGCTGATCAGCACGGCGCCGAGGTTGACCCGGATCGGATCGATCCGGTCGTCGTCGGGGTCGGTCAGGGTGCGGATGATCGCCATCGCCCGGTCGGCGCTGATCAGCGCGTCGTCGATCCGCTCGGCCTCGAGCAGCGACGCGGCGTAGTTGCCGTACAGCGACGCGACCTCGGGGTCGTCGGGCCCGAGCTCGGCGGTGGCCTGGGTGATCGCGGAGGTGTAGGCCGCGACGCCATCGTCGACCTTGCCGGTCGTGATCTTGACCGCGCCCTCGAGCTCGAGGCTCTGGATCCACGCCGGGCTGCCGGGCTCTACCACCGAGCGCACCCGGCCGAGGAACACCATCGCCTTGGCGACGTCCTGGGCGTCGTCGGCGGCGCGCGCGGCGGCCAGGTAGACGCTGCCGGCCAGGCGCGGCGAGCGGGTGCGAAACCGGTCGGCGTCGGCGAGCGCGGTGCGCAGCCAGTCCTTGACGGTGGCCCGCTCGAGGCCGAGCTGCGACGCGGCGCCGATCAGCTGGAGTAAGGCGACGCTCGCGACCTGCTCGTCGTCGATCGCGCGGCCGGCGTAGTACGCGTCGACGAACAGCTTGCGGGTCTCGGCCGGCTTGCCGTCGGCCAGCGCGCGCCAGGCGTGCAGCACGGTCAGCCCGGCCGCGACCTGCGGGTCGCCGCGCGCCGGCGAGGCCTCGACGGCGGTGATCGCCTGGCGCAGCCGCGCGAAGTCGTGGGCGTCGGCGGCGTCCTCGCCGACCGCGAGCCGGGCGCGGGCCTCGGTCAGCGCGGCGAGCTGCGCCGGATCGCGCGGGATCGGCGGGCGTGACGCCAGGTAGGTCTGGTTGCGGCACGGGTCGTCGGGCGCCAGCCGGCGCAGGCGGCGGACGACGTCGCTCGGCCGGGCGGGATCGGCGCCGTCCACCTGCAGCGCGGCGGTGCGGCCGGTGACCGCGAAGCACGCCTGACTCTGCGCGACGATGTCCGGCGACCAGTCGTGCGACCGGCCGGCCTCGCACGCGACGTGGGCGTTGCCGCGGAACGTCGCGCGGTAACGCCACTCCAGCGCGCTGGCCTGCAGCGCGGCCTTACCGGCGCCGCGCGCGAACAATAATGACGGCAGGTCGTCGCGCAGCGGCGCGAGCTCGGCGACGCCGGCCGCATCGCACGCCGGCCCCGGATCGCGCAGCAGCACCAGCGCGCCGGCCACCGCCAGCGCGGCGCCGGCCGCGAGCCACCACCGCCGCCGCCGGCCGACCGGCCGCATCGCGCCCAGCAGCGCGTGCATGCTGGGGAACCGCGCCGCCGGGTCGATCGCCAGCCCGCGCTCGAGCGCCAGCCGGACCCGCGCCGGGACCCGCGGCGTCGACGGCGGCGGCCGGCGCGCGCCCGTGCCGATCGCCTCGCGCAGCGCCTCGAACGTCGCGCCCGCGAACGGCCGCTCGCGCCACAGCGCCTCCCACGCGGTCACGCAGTACGCGAACTGATCGGCGCGCGAGTCGACCGGCGCGCCCGAGAGCTGCTCCGGCGCCATGTACGCGGGCGTGCCCAGCACCGCGCCGGTCTGGGTCATCGACGGCGATAACAGCGTGTCGGCCGGCGCCCCGGCGGCGTCCTCCCTGGAGTCCAGCTCGCGCGCCAGGCCGAAGTCGCCGACCCGGACCCGGCCATCGTCGCCGACCAGCACGTTCTCCGGCTTGACGTCGCGGTGGACCAGGCCGGCGTCGTGGGCGGCCGCCAGGCCCTCGCCCGCGGCGAGCACGGCGGCGAGCACCTCGCCCACGTCGCGCGGCGCCTCGGTCAGCCAGGCCCGCAAGGTCCGGCCGATCACGTACTCCATGACCACGAACGGCCGGCCGTCGACCTCGCCGACCTCGAAGACCGTGACGACGTTGGGGTGCGCCAGCCGCGCCATTGCCACCGCCTCGCGCCGCAGCCGGTGGGCGCCGCTCGCGGTGTGGTGCAGCTTGATCGCGACCTCGCGGCCGAGCGTGGCGTCGCGCGCGACGTACACCGTGCCCATGCCGCCCTGGCCGAGCATCCGGCCAATCAGAAATCTCCCGACCAGCTCGCTGCCGGCCCCGAGCGGCATGGCCGGCGCGCCGGTCTCGATCACGCGCCGGAGCAGCTGATCGAACGAGTCGCCGCCGGTGAAGCTGTCGTCGTCGTTGGCGGCTTCGACCGTGGGCGCCTTCGACGGTGACGTCAGCGGCCGGTGCCTTTGGTATACGACACGAGCCGGGCCTCGACTTCGTTGGTCGTGCCGTGGTGCGCGTAGTGGAACCGCGAGATGCCCGTGCCCGGCTCGATCTCGAAGGTCTCCTCGTCGGGCCCGGTGACGAACGACAGCGAGTAGCCGAGCTCGACCGCGGCGACCCGCCAGCAATAGAAGGTCTGCGTGCTCGGGCAGATCTTCTGGCCGTCGATCACCGGCCAGCTGAACCAGCCTTCGGCGCCGTCCAGCACCGGCTCGGGCGACGCGCCGAACATGAAGCTGTTGCCGCTGCGCAGGATCGTCTTCTCGGACGCGACCGGCTGCTGGTCGAAGTCGGCCAGGTCGGTCGGCCAGCCCTTGACCCGGTAGGCGGTGACGCCGTTGGCGGTCTTGGCGTCGATGACCTCGGTCGACCAGGTCAGGGTCTTGGTGATCTCTTTATCGGCGTCGGCGTCGAACCGCTTGACGGTGACGTTGTAGGTCCACTTCGCGCCCTTCACGAGGGGCAGTGGATCAGCGGCGATCATCTCCTGCTGGGAGAGATGCTTCTTGGGCGCCGTCGAGCAGGCGGCCAGAAGCGCCGCCGCGAGCGCGAGGCGAGGCATGACAGTCATGAGACGCGTGCATTCTACGCTTCGTTACCCGAGGTCGTCCATGCGAGTGATAGGTTCGCGACGGCCCGGGTCGGAAACGAGCAAAGAAATAGCGTCGGCCAGCCCGCTGTCATATGTGTCTTGGAGCAAAGCATGCGTAGCTTGTTGTTCGCCGTCATTGCTGCCGCGGGCCTGACCGTGGCGCGGCCGGCCATCGCCCAGCCCGCCGGCGCCCCCGCCGCGGCACCGGCTGCCACCGAAGCCCCGGCCGAATTCCTCGGCGATGCGAAGCTGTTTTATCGCGTAGTTGCGTGCGGTGGCAGCGATCCCCTGCCCGCGTCGATCGACGCGCCGACGGTCGAGGCCCACTGCGCCGAGATGGCCAAGCGCTACCAGCGCTACACCGACCGCTACGTCACCCCGGCCCGGGCGTTCTTTGCCCCGCTCCTGCCCGCCGGCCTGCCGACCACCGTGGTCTACCCGTTCGGCGGCGGCGACCTGGGCTCGGCGCTGATCACCTATCCCGACGCCCGCGAGATCACCACGATCTCGCTGGAGCACGCCGGGGACCCCACCCGGCTGGCCAAGCTCGACAAGAAGCAGCTCAAGGCCGCCCTGTCGGCCTACCGCGACGCGATCGAGGGCCTGCTGTCGCTGCACGACTCGACCAGCGAGAACATGCGCAAGCTCGAGCGCGGCGGCATCCCCGGCCAGCTCGCGTTCCACATCACCGGCATGACCGCGCTGGGGTTCGAGCCGGTGTCGCTGCGGTTCTTCGCGCTCGGCCCCGACGGCGGCATCATCTACATGACGCCGCAGAGCCTCGAGGCGCTGGCGCCCAAGAAGGCCAAGAAGGTCAAGGGCGGCTGGGTCGACACCGACTTCTCCGAGGCCTTCAACCACATGGAGCTGACCTTCCGCAAGGCCGGCGACGCCAAGGCCCCGGTGATCGTCCACCGCCACCTGGCCGCCAACCTCGCCAACAACGTGTTCAAGGACTCGCCGCTCGAGAAGCACCTGGCGGCCAAGGGCAAGGTCGCGGCGATGACCAAGGCCGCCAGCTACCTGCTGTGGGCCGACAGCTTCTCCGACATCCGCGACCTGTTGCTCGCGCACATGGTGTGGATGGCGTCGGACTCGACCGGCGTCCCGCCGCGCTACGCCAAGAAGGCCGGGTTCACCCAGGTCACCTACGGCACGTTTGTCGGGCCGTTCCTCGAGGAGGCCGACAAGTCGACCGGCGAGGCGATGGCCAAGCTGTGGTCGGCGCAGCCGCACCGCAAGCTGCCGTTCCGCTACGGCTACCCGGACTCGGCGCAGAACCTCCATCTGATGATCACCAAGCCGGCGGATCCGGCGGAGACCAAGAAATGAAGCTCGTCGCGGTCGTCGCGGTCGTCTGGGCCCTGCTTGCCACCTCGGCGCGCGCCGACGAGCCTGCCAAGGCATGGGACGACGACGAGCCGGCCGCGGCCGAGCCCGCGCCGCCCGCCGACGACCCGGGTGCGCCCGGCGAGAACGCCGCGGCCGCGCCGGGCCGCCCGATGCCCGGTCCGCGCGCGCGGATGTCGAGCACGATCCGGCCGCACCCGCCGCGGACCCGGATCGACGACGAGGGCGACGGCCGGCTCGACAAGAAGGAAGACACCGTCGCCGGCGGCCGGCACTTCCGGATCATGACGGCGCACGGCGCGGTCCACGTGTGGGCGCCGCCGGGCTACGACCGCGCGACCGCCGGCACCGTGATCTACGTCCACGGCTACTACACCAACGTCGACGTCGCGTGGCACGAGCACGACCTCGCCAAGCAGTTCAAGGCCAGCCACCAGAACGCGCTGTTCATCGTCCCCGAGGCGCCGGTCGGCAACGACGACGACGTCAAGTGGCCGGCGCTCAAGGACCTGCGCCGCGCCGTCGCCCGCGCCAACATCCACCTGCCCGACGGGCCCGTGGTCGTCATGGGCCACTCCGGCGCGTTCCGCACGGTGATGCAGTGGGTCGACCACAAGCTGGTCGACCAGATCATCCTGCTCGACGCGCTGTACGCCGGCGAGTCGGCGTTCGACGAGTTCATCGCCAGCGGCAAGCGCGCCGACGACCACAAGCTGATCGTCGTCGCCGCGAGCACCGCCGAGGAGTCGGCGAGCTTCGCCCGGCGCTACAAGTTCGCGGTGGCACGCGAGAAGATGCCGTCGTCGTCCGGCGCGTTCTCTAAGCGCGAGCGCGGCGCCAAGCTGCTGTACATCCGGTCGCAGTTCGAGCACATGGCGATCGTGACCAGCGGCAAGGTGATCCCGACCCTGCTGCGGGTCACGCCGCTCAAGGCGCTGTAGCGCGTGCTCACGCCCGACGCGATCAACGAGTTCTTCGTCCGCGAGTTCCCGGCCGCCGCCGGCAGCGGGATCCGCTGCGTCGAGGTCGGCGCCAGCCACGTCGTATCGCGCTGGACCTACGACCCGGCGACCCTGCGGCCGGGCGGCTTCATCTCGGGGCCGACCCAGTTCACGCTCGCCGACACCGCGCTGTGGTTCCTGACCTTCACCGTGCTCGGCCTCGCGCCGATGGCGGTGACCTCCGAGCTGCAGATCCAGTTCCTGCGGCCGGCGATCGGCGCCGACCTGTATGCCCGGGCCGAGCTGCTGCGTGCGGGAAAGCACAAGATCGCCGGCAGCGTGCGGCTGTGGGTCGACGGCACGCCCGAGAGATTGGTCTCGTTTGTCACCGGATCGTACATGCAGCTCGGCTAGAACGCGCTTTACGCCGAATCGCGGGGTGCGCTAGCGTTCGAGCCATGTCGTGGTGTCGCAGGGTCGTTCTGGTGTCGATGCTCGTACCGGCGGCGGCCGCCGCCCAACCGTCGGGGCAAGCCGACCCACCGGCGTGGGACGCGCCGCCGGCCGAGCCGGCGCCGGCCGAGGCCACGCGCCCCGAGCTGCACCTCGGCGCCGGCGTCGGCTTCGTCCGCCGCGCGTTCGACTACGACATCAACAGCGGCGCCCGGTCGCGGCCGCCCGCGGTCCACAGCACCGCGCCCGAGCTGCAGATCGACGGCGACATCTATCCGTTCGCGATCGCCGACCGCCACAGCCCCGTCGCCAACCTCGGCTTCGCGCTGACCTACGACCAGGCGATGGGCAGCAGCGTCGAGTCCGACGCGATGTCGCGCGACATCGATCAGTCGTACTTCTCGGTCGGGCCGCGCTACCGGTTCAACCTCGACGATCGCTCGGCGATCACCGTCGGCCTCGACTACGTCCACCAGCAGTACATCGTCGAGCACTCGTATTCGCAGAGCCAGATCGCCGGCGTCCCCGACATCGCCTACTCGGCGATCGCGCCGACGATCACCGGCCGGTTCGGCGTCGCGCCGAACACCGCGCTGCTCGCGTCGCTCGCCGGCTGGCTCGTGGTCGACGCCGGCCAGATCACCGACCTCGACCAGTACGGCAAGTCCCGGGTGCTCGGCCTGACCGCGATGGCCGGCGCCGAATTCGCGTTCAGCCCGCGGGTCAACCTCAGCATCCTGTTCCAGTACCGCCGGGTCAGCCTGGACTTCGACGGCGTCGGCGCGATGTCGAACAACCTCGATGGCGATCCCACCACCCAGGACGTGACCCGCGCGGTCGACGAGACCGTCGGCGTGGTCGCGACGCTCGGTCTGCAGTATTGATCGGGGCATGGAAGTTGCCGCCGATCCGCATCAGCTGAAGGTCTCGCGCATCGCGCAGCAGCTACGTCAGCATCCGCGCGGCCAGCCGGTCTCGCTGCGCAAGAAGTCGGTCTCGCACCAGGTGCCCAAGCGCCACGACCTGCGGACCCGCGACATCAAGATCGACGTCTCCGACCTGACCGAGATCCTGCAGATCGATCCGGTGCGGCGGATCTGCGTCGCCGAGTCCGGCGTCACGTTCGTCGACCTGGTCGCGGCCACGCTGCGCCACGGCCTGGTGCCGATCGTCGTGCCCGAGCTCAAGACCATCACGATCGGCGGCGCGGTCGCCGGCTGCTCGATCGAGTCGATGTCGTACGTCCACGGCGGGTTCCACGACACCTGCCTCGAGTACGAGGTGATCACCTCGCGCGGTGAGGTGATCACCTGCACGCCGGACAACGACCACAAGCTCGTGTTCCAGATGCTGCACGGCACGTTCGGCACGCTCGGCGTGCTGAGCAAGCTGACGTTCAAGCTCGTGCCGGCGCGGCCGTTCGTCCGGCTGCGCTACGAGACCTACCCGACGCTCGCGGCCTACCAGGCGGCGATCCAGCAGCGGTTCGAGGCGCGCGACGTCGACTTCATGGACGGCATCATCCACTCGCCGACCTGCTACGTGCTCGCGCTCGGCGACTTCGTCGACGCCGCGCCATACACCAGCGACTACAGCTGGATGAAGATCTATTATCAGAGCACGCGCACGCGCCGCGAAGACTACCTGGCCACGCCCGACTACTTCTTTCGCTACGACCGCGGCGTCACCAACGTGCGGCCCAGCTCCTGGCTCGGCCGCCTCGTGTTCGGCAAGTTCCTCGCGTCGAGCGAGTGGCTGCGGCTCGGCGACAAGCTGCGCTGGCTCCTGCCGCACCACAAGCCGACCGTCACGCTCGACACCTTCATTCCGTTCTCCAAGGCCGCCGAGTTCCTCGCCTGGTACGAGCGCGAGTTCCGCTACTACCCGCTCTGGGTCGTGCCCTATCGCCGCGTCCGCGACTACGAGTGGCTCGCCGACTCGTTCTACGCCGGCATGCAAGACCAGCTGTTCCTCGACATCGCGATCTACGGCATGCGCCAGGACGACCGCCACGCCAACTACCACCGCCTGATGGAAGAAAAGCTCCGCGACCTCGGCGGCATCAAGACCCTGATCGCCCACAACTACTACCCCGAGGCCGAGTTCTGGACGATCTGGAACAAGCCCAACTACGACGCCGCCAAGGCCGTCACCGACCCCGACAACGTCTTCCGCGACCTCTACACCAAGACGTGCAAGACGATCATGGGCAAGCGCTAGCGGCGCGACTTGTCAGCGACTTGCGACATTCGCAGTTGGATAGAGAGCCGCGAGGTGCTAATTTCGCACATCGATGGCTAACACGCGGGAAGAGCTTGGGAAGCGGATCGCGTCCGCTCGTAAGGACAGGCGTCTAACCCAGGCGGAGCTGGCGGACGCGCTCGTCGTTGATCGGACGGCGATTACCAAGATGGAGGCCGGGGAGCGCAAGGTGGACTCGCTCGAGCTGGCCAAGCTCGCGGAGGTGCTGCGGCGTCCGGCGCATTGGTTCGTCAGCACGCCGCAGCCATCTGTCGTGAGCCGTCGTGCAGAGCGAGAAGATGCGGTCCGCCGCGAGGACCTCGAGTTGGAGACCTTGGCGCTCGATGTCGAGCAGGTCGTCCAGCTCGGCGGGCTCGCACCAATGGAGCTACCCGCATTCTCCGTGACGTCTATCGAAGACTCCGAAGATGTGGCGAAGCGTGCGCGCGCACTGGCTGGACTATCTGCAGATGAGCCCGTGTGGGACATCATCAATGTGGTCGAACGGCTAGGCCTGTTCGCGTTCGTGCTCGCGCTGGATCAGGATGTCGGCGCTCCGGCTGAGGGCTCGTACGTGGCCCTCGCGCGAGGTGGGGTCGGGCTGATCAGCGCCGCGGGGCAGAGTGGCCGCCGACGCTTCACGATCGCGCACGAGCTAGGTCACCACGTGCTCGCCGATCAGTACGCCCCCGAGTGGGTGCTCGGCGCCGGCAGCAGCGAGCGAGAGAAGATCGTCAATGCGTTTGCGATCCATTTTCTCATGCCGCGTGAAGCGGTCACCGCGCGATGGATGAAGCACGAGGGTGCAAAGGATCCACGGCCAGCGGCGATCCGGATCGCCGCCGAGTTCGGAATGAGCTGGAGCGCAGCGTGCGCGCAGCTGGAGCGGCTCGGGTATCTCACCCATCGGCAGTACGCGCAGCTCGAAGCAGCGGTCCCAGGATCGGTCGACTTTGTCGAACAGCAAGTCGTCATCCGCGATGACGTCAAGGGACCGCGGATCCCATCCGGCTATGCCGCGGCGGTGATCCGGGCGCTGCGCAGCCACAAGATCGGTCCGGATCGGGCCACGGAGCTGCTACACGGCACCATCGACAAACAAGATCTACCGGCTCCGCGTACTCGATCCCTGGATGAGATGACGGCCGAGCTGGGACCGCTCCCGTAACCATGGCGAAAGCTCTGGGGATCGATAGCTCCGTGCTGAGCCCGTTCGCACGCGCAGGCAAGCTCGAGGTTCTGGAGCGACTCACGGCGGGGCGAGCTCGCAACGTGACCCGTGCCGTGCTCGAAGAGCTCGATCGCGGCATCCACGATCATCCTCGACTTGCCGACGTTCGCGGCTGTACGTGGCTCGAGCCGATCAGCGTGGACGGGTTGGCGGAGCTTGGCGTGTTCGCCGAGTACGTCCGGCTCCTTGGCAGCGGTGGCCGACACATTGGCGAGGCGGCAACGCTTGCCTGGGCGGAAGTCCACCAGGCCGTGGCGCTCGTCGACGATGACGATGCCGCGCAGGTCGGCCGATCGCGGAGATGTGAGATCCGGCGGACCCTGGCGCTGATCGCCGGTGGAATCCGCCGCGCCGTGATCGCAGAGGACGAAGGTGCTGACCTTGTGGACGACTTGACGCGGCTCGGTGGCGCGCGATTCCCCTGCGATGGCCCGACGTTCATCCGCTGGGCAGAGGACAAGGGCCTGATCGTTCGCAGCTGACTGACAGCTGGTCACGCGGTCACAGCGCTAGCGGCAATGCCGTTCACTTACGGCGAGCCTTCGTAGGCCGATTCCGCGGGTAGTTGCTCATCTTCACCTTCACGGCGCGCGGATAGCTCCGTTCGGTTCGCCGTTCGGGTAGTACAAGGCGCTTGAGCCGCTGCC
>DASWOO010000421.1:0-3781 GCA_036404335.1 Kofleriaceae bacterium | reverse complement strand
CCTGGCGGGCCCCCCGGGCGTCGGCAAGACGTCGCTGGGGCGGTCGGTCGCGCGCGCGATCGGTCGCAAGTTCGGCCGGATCTCGCTCGGCGGCGTGCGAGACGAGGCCGAGATCCGTGGCCACCGGCGCACGTACGTCGGTTCGCTGCCAGGTCGGATCATCCAGGGCATCAAGAAGGCCGGGACCAACAACCCGGTGTTCGTGCTCGATGAGATCGACAAGCTCGGCCACGACTTCCGGGGCGACCCGGCCTCGGCGCTGCTCGAGGTCCTCGATCCCGAGCAGAACAGCACGTTCAGCGATCACTACCTCGAGGTCACGTTCGACCTGTCGAAGGTGCTGTTCATCGCGACCGCCAACCAGCTCGACCCGATCCCGTGGGCGCTGCGCGATCGCCTCGAGATCATCGAGCTGGCGGGCTACACCCGCCAGGACAAGAAGAACATCGCCCGCAAGTTCCTCGTGCCCAAGCAGCTCGATGATCACGGCCTGACCAACGATCGGTGCGAGATCACCGACGACGCGCTGTTCGAGATCGTCGACAGCTACACGCGCGAGGCCGGCGTCCGCAACCTCGAGCGCGAGATCGGCTCGGTGTGCCGCGCGGTGGCCGTCAAGGTCGCCGAGGGCCAGGCCAAGGAGCACGAGGTCATCGATCCGGGCGTGGTCGAGGAGGTCCTCGGCCCCAAGAAGTTCGTCAGCGAGGTCGCGGAGCGCGTCGGCGAGCCCGGCGTGGCGACAGGCCTGGCGTGGACCGCCGTGGGCGGCGACATCCTGTTCATCGAGGCGACGCAGATGCCCGGCAAGGGCAAGCTGACGTTGACCGGCCAGCTCGGCGACGTGATGAAGGAGTCGGTGACCGCGGCGCTGTCGTTCGTCCGCGGCCGCGCGGCGGCGCTCGGCCTCGATCCCGGCAACTTCCTCGAGAACAAGGATCTGCACGTCCACGTGCCCGCGGGCGCCGTGCCCAAGGACGGTCCGTCGGCCGGCGTGACGATGTACACCGCGCTGGTCTCGCTGCTGACCGGCGTGCCGGTCCGGCCCGATGTCGCGATGACCGGCGAGATCACGCTGCGCGGCAACGTGCTGCAGATCGGCGGCCTCAAGGAGAAGCTGCTCGCGGCGCACCGCGCCGGGATCAAGCGGGTGATCATCCCCGATCGCAACGTGAAGGATCTGATCGACGTGCCCGAAGAAGTGAAGCGTGAGATGGAGATCCTGTCGGTGAAGCGCATGGATGAGGTCCTGGCGCTCGCGCTGAAGGATCCTCCGCTTTCGATCATGAACCTCGCCAAAGCGGCGATCGCCGAGACGCAAGCGTCGGCCTGAGCCTCGATCCAGCTCCGGGACCGAGCGTTATGACGCCCTCGCTGACCAGCGGGGCGTCGGTGTTTTCGGTCCCGGCTTGGGACCGGGCGGACCTGGCAATTTTCATGGGGGAAATCGCTGGGCCAGTGAAGGCGCGAGGCTTGACGGGCCATTACGTGGTGCTTAGGTTGCCCAGCACACACTTCGGAAAACGAGGAAATCACGTCATGGGCAAGATCATCGGTATCGACCTGGGAACCACTAACTCCGTGGTCGCGATCATGGAGGGCAAGGAGCCCAAGGTCATCGCCAACGAGGAAGGCGCTCGCCTGACCCCGTCCGTGGTCGCCTTCGACGACAAGAGCGATGTCCTGGTTGGCCAGATCGCTCGGCGTCAGGCAATCACCAACCCCGAGAACACCGTGTTCTCGAGCAAGCGCTTCATGGGCCGCAAGGCCAACGACTCGGTGACCACCGAGGAGATGAAGCGCGTCCCGTTCAAGATCGTCGCCGCGTCCAACGGTGACTCGTCGTTCGAGATCCGCGGCAAGCGCTACTCGCCGCCGGAGATCGCCGCGCGCATCCTGATGAAGCTCAAGCGCGCCGCCGAGGAGTACCTCGGTGAGCCCGTCACCGACGCGGTGATCACCGTGCCGGCGTATTTCAACGATGTGCAGCGCCAGGCGACCAAGGACGCCGGCAAGATCGCCGGCCTCGACGTCAAGCGCATCATCAACGAGCCGACCGCCGCGGCGCTGGCCTATGGTCTCGACAAGACCAAGGAGCAGCTGATCGCCGTGTTCGACATGGGCGGCGGCACGTTCGACATCTCGGTGCTCGAGGTCGGCGACAAGGTCGTCGAGGTCGTGTCGACCAACGGCGACACCCACCTCGGCGGTGACGACATCGACAACCGGCTGATCGACTGGCTGGTCGCGGAGTTCAAGAAGGACACCGGCATCGACGTCAGCAAGGACAAGATGGTCCTCCAGCGCCTCAAGGAGGCGTCGGAGAAGGCCAAGATCGAGCTGTCGAGCGTCCAGGAGACGGAGATCAACCTGCCGTACCTGACGGCGGACGCGACCGGGCCCAAGCACCTGCTGAAGAAGCTGTCGCGCGCGAAGTTCGAGCAGATGATCGAGGACATCGTCGCCCGCGCGATGGAGCCCTGCAAGAAGGCGCTCGCCGACGCCGGCAAGAAGGTCTCCGACATCCACGAGGTCGTGCTCGTCGGTGGCTCGTCGCGCATCCCGCTGGTCCAGGCCAAGGTCAAGGAGTTCTTCGGCCGCGAGCCCAACCGCAGCGTCAACGCCGACGAGGTCGTCGCGCTCGGCGCCGCGGTCCAGGGCGGCGTGCTCGCCGGCGACGTCAAGGACATCCTGCTGCTCGACGTCACCCCGCTGTCGCTCGCGATCGAGACCCTCGGTGGCGTCGCCACCAAGCTGATCCCGCGCAACACGACGATCCCGACCCGCAAGAGCGAGACGTTCTCGACCGCGGCCGACAACCAGCAGTCGGTCGAGGTCCACGTCACGCAGGGCGAGCGCGAGCTGGCCCGGGACAACAAGACGCTCGGCAAGTTCCAGCTCCAGGGCATCCCGGCCGCGCCGCGCGGCGTGCCGCAGATCGAGGTCACGTTCGACATCGACGCCAACGGCATCCTGCACGTCAGCGCCAAGGACAAGGCGACCAGCGTCGAGAAGTCGATCAAGATCGAGGCGTCGAGCGGCCTGTCCGAGTCCGACATCAAGCGCGCCGTCGACGACGCCGCGCAGCACGAGGCCGAGGACAAGACCCGCAAGGAGGCGATCGAGGCGCGCAACCAGCTCGATACGCTGGTCTACAGCACGCGCAAGCTGCTCCAGGACAGCGGCTCCAAGCTGTCCGACGCCGACAAGCTGATGATCGAGGAAGAGCTCAAGTCGGCCGAGCAGGTGCTCGAGCGCAACCGCGAGGCCGACAAGCCGGACGACCTGCGCGCTTCGTTCGAGAAGCTGCAGGCGGCGGCGCACAAGCTCGCCGAGCAGATGTACAAGCAGGCCGGCGGCGACGCCGGTGGCGGTGACGCCGGCAGCGGCGAGGCCGGTCCGGCCTCGGGCGGCGGCGCCCCGAAGGACGACGTGATCGACGCCGAGTTCGAGGACAAGACCTAAGCGCCGCGAGCTCGCACGCGAAGGCCGGGTGACCCACCCGGCCTTTGCGATTTTCGGCGATACTCGCGCCTGGATGCGGCTCGCGTTTGCGCTGGTCATGCTCGCGAGCTGCGCCGAGCTCGGCGGGTTCACCGACGGGACCAGCGTCTCGGTCGGCAAGCCGAGCAACGGCTACCTGGTCGACGCGGCGCGGCTGCCCGACCAGGGCGAGGGCTACCTGACCCGCGAGGTCTGGCGGGCGCGCGATAACCGGTACGGCACCGACGAGCTGATCGACCTCATCACCGGCGTCGCGCGCCGGATGCAGCGCCGGGTGCGC
>DASWOO010000420.1:0-5382 GCA_036404335.1 Kofleriaceae bacterium | reverse complement strand
GATCGCCGCGCAGGTCGTCCTGGCTCGAGAACAGGTACTGAGGGCAGGTCTCGGCGAACGCCGCCTGGCCGCGATCGACTACGGCTTCCACATGATCATGACGGAGGCCAACCCGCAGACGCTCGACGAGATGAGCGCGATCATCCGCGAGGGCGTGACGTCGTTCAAGATGTTCATGGCCTACCCGGGCGTGTTCCTGGTCGACGATCAGCAGATCTTCCGGGCGATGCTGCGCGCCGGCGAGCTCGGCGCGCTGATCACGATGCACGCCGAGATCGGCCTGCCGATCGACGTGCTGGTCCAGCGCGCGCTGGCCGAGGGCCACACCGCGCCGATCTATCACGCGCTGACCCGGCCCGAGGTCGCCGAGTCGACCGGCACCGAGCGCGCGCTGTCGCTGGCCGAGATGGCCAAGGTCCCGGTCTACATGGTGCACCTGTCGGCGCAGCGCGCGCTCGAGCGGGTCATGGAGGCGCGCGATCGCGGGCAGGCGGCGTTCGCCGAGACCTGCCCTCAGTACCTGTTCTCGAGCCAGGACGACCTGCGCGGCGATCCGGGCAACGAGTGGAAGGGCGCGGGCTTCGTCTGCACGCCGCCGCTGCGGCCGCGGCACCACCACGATCACCTGTGGCGCGGCCTGCGCAACTACGACCTGCAGGTCGTCGCGACCGATCACTGCCCGTTCTGCATGAAGGATCAGAAAGAGCTCGGCCGCAACGACTTCTCGAAGATCCCCAACGGCATGCCCGGGGTCGAGACCCGGCTGCACCTGCTGTACGAGGGCGTGACCCAGGGCAAGATCTCGATGAACCGGTTCGTCGAGATCACGTCGACCGCGCCGGCCAAGATCTTCGGCCTGTACGGCAAGAAGGGCACGCTCGCGATCGGCGCCGACGCCGACGTCGTGATCTGGGATCCGAAGCGTGAGAAGCGGCTCGGCGTCGACACCCTCCACATGCGGGTCGACTACTCGCCGTTTGAGGGCCACGTCGTGCCGGGCAGCCCGTCGCACGTGTTCTCGCGCGGCGAGCTGATCGTCGAGCACGATCAGTGGGTCGGCAAGCGCAAGCAGGGCCGCGGCGAGTTCCTGCGCCGCGGCACGTTCGGCCTGTAGCGAAGCCCTGCGGCTACTCGGTCGCCTTGATCGCGTCGGCCACCACGCTGACCAGCGTGTCGAGCTCGGCCTTCTCGAGGATGAACGGCGGCGCGAGCTGGATCGTGTCGCCGCCGTAGCGGACGTACACGCCCTTGTCGAGGCACTTCATCGCGATCTCGTAGGGCCGCTTGGCCGGCTCGCCGGGCACCGCGTCGATGGTCAGGCCGGCGGCGAGGCCGTAGTTGCGGATGTCGGTGACGTGCTTGCTGCCCTTGAGGCCGTGCACGAGCTGCTCGAAGTACGGCGCGAGCGAGGCGACCCGCTCGACGGCCTTCTCCTGCACGAGCAGGTCGAGCGCGGCGTTGCCGGCGGCGCACGCGATCGGGTGCGCCGAGTAGGTGTAGCCGTGGGCGAACTCGAGCATGTACTCGGGGCCGCCGGTCGCCATGAAGGTGTCGTAGATCTCCTTCTTGGCGATCACCGCGCCGAGCGGCTGGGTGCCGTTGGTGATCTGCTTGGCGAAGTTGGCGATGTCCGGCGTGACGCCGAACGCGTCCGCGCCGGTGTACGTGCCGCACCGGCCGAACCCCGAGATGACCTCGTCGAAGATCAGCAGGATGTTGTGCGCGGTGCACAGCTCGCGCAGCTTCTGGAGGTAGCCCTCGGGAGGGATGACCACGCCGGCCGAGCCGGCGAACGGCTCGACGATCACCGCGGCGATGTTCGACGCGTCGTGCAGCTGGATCAGCTTGAGCAGCTCGTTGGCCAGCTCGGCGCCGGTCTTGGGCTGGCCGCGGGTGAACGCCGCCGCCTTGTCGTACAGCGCCATCTGCGTGTGGGGCAGGTGGTCGGCCTCGATGCCCTGGCCGAACGTCTTGCGGTTGCCGACGATGCCGCCGACCGAGATGCCGCCGAAGTTGACGCCGTGATAGCCCTTCTCGCGGCCGATCAGCCGGGTCTTGGTGCCCTGGCCCTTGGCCCGCCAGTAGGCGCGCGCCATCTTGAGCGCGGTCTCGGTGGCCTCGGAGCCCGAGCCGGTGAAGAACACGTAGTCGAGGCCAGCCGGGGTCAGGTCCTTCAGCTTGTTGGCCAGCGCGAACGACTGGGGATGGCCGAACTGGAACGCCGGCGAGTAGTCGAGGGTCTGCGCCTGGCGGCTGATCGCCTCGACGATCTCGCGCCGCGCGTGGCCCAGGCCCGTACACCACAGGCCCGAGAGCCCGTCGAGCACCTTCTTGCCGTTGGCGTCGGTGTAGTAGGCGCCCTCGGCGGCGACGAACATGCGCGGGTTCGCCTTGAACTGGCGATTGCCGGTAAACGGCATCCAGTGGGCGTCGAGCCAGGCGGCGTCGGTACGGGTCAGCTTGGGATCGATTTGGTTCATAGGGGGCGGCGTGAGCATTGTGTGAGGAAATGGTCGCGCCGAGACCGGAGCGTATCGCGGCCCCGGTGCAGACGGTACAGTCGTCTCGTAAAACGAGGGCACCCCGGTACGCGAGGAGAGGTCGTTGGCAACGGTCCGGTCGGCGCTGCGCGTCAGAAACTGGTCGCTGAGTCGCAAGCTGGTCGCCGTGCTGATCGCGGCGGCGCTGCTGCCGTTCGCGGTCGCGGCCATGATCGACCTCAAGATGTCGCGCAACGCGCTGCGCAAGCAGGCCGCCGCGACGCTCGCCGCGCACGCCGAGCAGCTGCGCGCGCAGATCGACGCGCTGCACCTCGGCTACCTGACCTCGGCCGAGAAGCTCGCGGGCCTCGCCGCGGTCCAGGCCGTGGCCGGCGGCACCGCGGACCCCTCCGGGATCGCGCTGGTCCGCCAGGTCATCGAGGTCCAGGTCGAGAGCGACCGCGATCTGGCCGGCATCGCAGTCGTCGATCGCGAGGGTCGCGTGATGGCGTCGTACCCGGCGCTCGCGCGGGACCGGCTCGCCGAGGGCAGCTCCGTGCGCGGCAAGGAGGCGATCTCGGAGCTGTACGTCGACCGTGCGCTCGGCGGCGCCGCCGTCGCGTACTCCCACGAGATCGCCGGCCTCGGCCACGTCGTGGTGTGGGTCAGCGGCGAAGCGCTGTGGGATCTGGTCCGCGGTGCCAACGCGCTCGCCAGCCCGGACAGCTTCGCCGCGGTGTTCGATCACGACAGCATCCAGATCGCCGACTCGCTGAACGGCACCCTCCGGTATCACCCGATCGCGCCGCTGCCCGACGCGCGCCGGGCCGCGCTGATCGCGCAGCAGCGGTTCGGCGCCGACACGTCTCGGCTGCTCGAGGACGTCGAGGCGTTCCCCGAGCTCCACGACCACATCCGCGCGGCCGAGCAGGAATCGCCGATGTTTCAGGGCGTGACCCCGATCAACGGCAAGCCGAGCTACGCGGTCAGCTGCCGGCTGAACCAGGCGTCGTGGACCGTGGTGTACCTGCTGCCGGTCGAGGTGCTCGACGACCGACTCGCGGAGCTGACCCGCCACAAGCTGGTGGTCGCGGCGTGCGTGATGGTCGGGATGTTCGCGGCCGGCCTGTGGCTGGCGTCGCTGCTGCTGTTCCCGGTGAGCCTGTTGTCGGCGGCGACCGCGCGGATCGCGAGCGGCGATCTGTCGACCCGGGTGCCGGTCGCGCGCTACGCGCGGACCGACGAGCTCGGCCAGCTGTGCGACAGCTTCAACACGATGGCCGAACGCATTGAGCGCGACGCCGCGGCGCTGCGCCGGTCGCACGACGAGCTCGAGGACCGCGTCGCCGAGCGCACCGGCGAGCTGGTCCGCGCGGCGGTCACCCAGGCCCAGGCCCGCGAGCAGCTCGAGGCCAGCGCCGGGCGGCTCGCGATCCTGTCGGACACCGCGCACGAGCTGGCCGAGGTGTCGGGCGACGCCGACCGGGTGCTCGAGCTCGCGGCGCGCCGGCTGGGCGAGGCGCTCGGCGACGCGTGCACGATCCGGCTGCTCGACGACGACGGCGGCTTCCTGCAGCCGACCCGGGTGCTGCACCACCGCGATCCGGATCCCGCCGTGCGGGCGCGGGTGCTCGCGGCGCTCGGCGTCAGCCGGGTGCCGCTCGGCGCCGGCCTCGCCGGCCGCGTCGCGCAGACCGGCGAGGCGATGCGGATCGCCCAGCTGCCCGGGGCGGCGCTGTCGGGCGAGACCCCGCGCGAGCTGTACCCGGTGCTCGTCGACGCCGGGGTCAGCAGCTTGCTCGCGGTGCCGCTGCGGTCGCGGACGCGGACCACCGGCGTGGTGACCCTGCTGCGCACCCGGGGCTCGCGGGGGTTCACGATCGACGATCAGCGGTTCGCCCAGGACGTCGCCGACCGCGCCGGGCTCGCGCTCGACAACGCCGTGCTGGTCGAGAACCTGGAGCGGCGGGTCGCGACGCGCACGGCGGCGCTCGAGACCGCCAATCGCGAGCTCGAGGCGTTCAGCTACTCGGTGTCGCACGACCTGCGCTCGCCGCTGCGCACGATCGACGGGTTCGGCGAGATCCTCTTGTCGGACCACGCCGCCCAGCTCGACCCGCAGGGCCGGCACTACCTGCAGCGGATCCGGGCGGCGAGCCAGCGGATGGCGGGGCTGATCGACGATCTGCTCGACCTGGCGCGGATCACCCGGGTCGAGCTGCGCTGGCAGCCGATCGACGTGTCGGCGATCGCGGGCGGCATCGCGGCCGAGCTGGCGCGCTCGTGCGCCGATCGCACGACGCTGGTCCACATCGCGCCGGGCCTGGTCGCGCACGGCGATGCCCGGCTGATCACGATCGTGCTCGAGAACCTGCTCGGCAACGCGTGGAAGTTCACCGGCAAGGACCCGGCCGCCGAGGTCTGGCTCGACGCCACGCGCGACGGCGAAGGTCGCGCCGTGTTCAGGGTGCGCGACACCGGCGCGGGCTTCGACATGAAGTACGCCGAGAAGCTGTTCCTGCCGTTCCAGCGGCTGCACACCGCCGACGAGTTCGAGGGCGTCGGCGTCGGCCTGGCGACGGTGCACCGGATCATCGCGCGCCACGGCGGCCGGATCTGGGCGGAGGCCACGGTCGGCGGCGGCGCGACGTTCTACTTCTATCTGGGCGAGCCCAGCTGAGCCGACCGGAAAACGTGGTTCGGAGCTGTCTTCGGAAGTTGTTGGAGTTCTTCAGGTTGTCGGAACGGTCCGCTCACTGTCGGAATGCCTTACACAGCGGGAAGCCCCCGAGCGAGCCAACGCGTTGATTGATCGAGGCAACGATCATGGGCGCGTGTGACGTGCGCCGTGGCACTTCGCATGCAAACTCGCGCGGACAGATGGCGAATACGTTCCGCATGG
>DASWOO010000419.1:0-8604 GCA_036404335.1 Kofleriaceae bacterium | reverse complement strand
TTTGCGCGTGCCACGCCAGCATGCGCTCGAGCGACGCGGGCCGCGCGCCGAGCTCGATCAGCGTGGGCAGCCGCTCGGTGTCGACGAAGGCCGAGTCGATGGCCGAGTCGACGGCCGGGCCGATGGCCGAGTCGACGGCCGCGCCGATGGCCGAGTCGACGGCCGGGTCCGGGGCTAGGTCGAGGCCGATCATCCGCTAGCCCTCGGCGCCCTGCGTGACCTCGCCGACGAGCTCCCACGCGCCGTCTCGGCGAACCAGCTTGTTGTACCGCCGCGGGTACACGGTCCGGGCCCGGTCGCTCCCGGTGATCATCGCGAGGATGCGCTCGTCCCGCTGGACGGTCCCGGCCACGAGCATCTTCTTCAGCGCGGCGACCGTCGTCGCCGACGAGTTGCACGCGGGGATCCCCTCGTACTCGAAGATCTCCGCGCGGGCCGTGCGGATCTCGTCCGCCGTCACCGCCTCGAAGCCGCCGCGGGTCTTGAGGACGATGTCGCGGATATAGCCATAGCTGTCGGAGGGATCGCCCTTCTGGATCGCCTCGGCGATGCCCGTCGGGTTCCGGATGATGTCTTGCTCGCGGATCGTCTCGGCGTGGTCGCGAAACGCGGTGACCATCGGCGCGCAGGTCGCCTCCTGGACGCACACCAGGCGCGGCAGGCGATCGATGCGGCCGAGGCGCAGGTACTGGCTCGCCGCCTTGTACGTGCCGTACACGCCGATCGCCGTCGAGATGCCCTGCAGGTACACGTCGAACGAGGTCTCGAGCGCGTCCACGGCCTCGAAGAACGGGAGCTTGAGCCCCTCGCGCCGGCCGAGGTTGTAGAGCCCACCCTCGGGCTGCAGGCCGTGCTGCGCGTTCCACGCCTTGGCGAACGCGATGCCCTCGTTCACGGTCGCGCCCTCGAGGACCCACACGTGGATCCGGGGGTGATCGGGGAAGTTGAGCCGGTTCAGCCAGCGGTCCCCGATGAACACGCTGTGCTCGAACGGCGGATTGGCGATGCATGCGGTCGCGAAGGCGGTCGACGTGTTGCCGGTCGCCGACGACGTGAAGTGCTGGATCCCGATCTCGCGAAACCACGACAGCACGACCTCGGCCTGCCGATCTTTCACGGTGCCGGTCGGGTTCCGGGTCTCGTCCTTCAGGAACAAGTTTTCAACCCCCAGCTTCTTGCCGAGCCGCGTGGCGTGCACGATCGGCGTGTTGCCGCTCCGGGTGGGCACCCGGCCGTCTCGATCCGAGAGCGGCAGGAGATCCCAGTATCGCGCGACGACGTCGGGGTTCGTCGCGTCGATCCGGACCCGCGAGAGCTCGTACTCGACGTCGATCATCGATTGGCACGCATCGCAGCGCCGCCAGAACTTCCCGGGGGGGAAGACCTTGCTGCACCCCACACATTGAAATACGAATCGTTGGCTCACTGGCACTCATACGCATGGTCGAATCACGATATTTCCCGAATTTTCCTGTCAGCCATACCGTTGCGCCTGCCAATGCATTCATGGAACAGCATGGACAAGGAGTTCGAGCTCGCCCTTCGTCATCATATCGATGCGAAGTTCCGGCGGCCGCCCAAGTCAGATAACGCGATCCTTCACCTGATCGAAGGCTCGCTCTCGCGCGACGAGCTGCGCGCCTACTTTCGCGGGATGTGGGAGAGCCTGATGGTCTTCAATCGCGTCCTGCTCGCGAGGTTGGTGGAGCAGGCCCCCACGCTGCCGATCCGCTGCGAGCTCGTCGAGATCGTCAATCCCGAGTTCGGCCGGAACCTGCGCGACGCGCATCCGCTCTACTTCCGGAACTTCCTCGAGGCGATCGGGGTCCCGCGCCGCGATCTATCGTGGGACTTCGATCTGGATCACGGTCCCTGGGCCGAGGAGGTCCAGCGGATCCGCGGCTGGACGTGGCCCCAGCTCGTGGGCCGGATCCTGTGCGGCGAGGCGATCGGCCCCGTGACGTTCCGGGCGGTCGCGCGCGCGTGCCAGAAGCATCACCACTTGCCGGACTACGCAGTGGCGTATTTCACGATCCATTCGATCCACGACAAGAAGGACACCGAGATCCTGTTCAACCTGGCCGCGCGCACGATCACGACGCCCGCGGCGCAGGCGGCCCTCCTCGAGGTCGTCGACTGGTCCTTCGACCGCGGCCGCTATCTCGATTACGGCTGTCGGCTGCCGGACACGGAGCCGGAGGCCTACGAGTACACGCCCCTGTTCGAGGGCCGCGCCGCCGTGGAGGTCGCATGACCAGCCCGGCCGTGTCGGATCACCGGCTCCTCCGTCCGGGCGAGCTCGAGACCGATCTGCGCAAGCTCGCGGATGCGCTGTATGCCCGGCCGCCCGCGACCGATAATCCGCTCGCCGCGCTCGTGGCGAACCGGGTCGATATCGAGTCGGCGCGCAGCTTCTGGGCCCGGCAATGGCATGTCGAGCAGGCCTACAATCAATATGCCCTGCCCCGCCTCATGGAAGCTTGTCCAGACGTGGACGCGCGCGTCCAGGTGTTCGACGTGATCGGCGGCGAGTGGGGCCGCGGCGATCCCAGCCGCGCGAACCCGGCGCTGTTCCGGCAATTCCTGCTCGGCCTGGGCGTCGCCGCCGAGGCCGTGCCCTGGGAGTACGACGCCCGGCGCGACGAGATCGCGCGCCACATCCAGCGGTGGGAAGCCGGCACCTGGCTCGAGCTCCTCGTCGGCGAGCTGCTCGGGGTGAAGACCGTGGCGCCGAAGGTCTACGGCGCGATCGCGGGCGCGCTGCTCGCCGCGCCGTACGGGCTGTCGGAGGCCGAGGTCGCGTTCTTTCGCGCGCACGAGGAAGCCGACGTCCGGGACTGCGATATCGTGTTCGAGCTCGTCGCCCGCTACGCGGTGACAGCCGAGCTGCAGGCGCAGGCGCGCGACGCCCTGCGGGCCTTCGCGACCGGGTCGCGCTATGCCGACTACTGCTGCCAGCTCGGCGCCGCGCCGCACGCGTTCGAGGCGCAGCCGGGCGGCATCCCGCTGCGGCTGCGCGATCCGGTCCCGCCCGCGCTGCGGACCCCCGAGAAGCGCTCGAAGTCGTCGATCCAGCCCTGACCGCCGCCAGCCCTGACCGCCGCACGCCGGGGACGTCGGGACCGCCGGGCTACGCCAGCTCGGCCTCGCGCCGCGCGAGCCGCACGCACAGCGCGATCCCGGCCGCGATCTCCCGGATCTCCGCGACGCTCGGCTGCGACGGCGCGAGCCGGATCAGCTGGTCAGCCGGGTCGACGCCGTGCGGATGCAGCGAGCCGGCCGGCGACAGCAGCAGCCCTGCCCCCTTCGCCAGCTCGACGACGCGGGCGGCGGTGCCCGGGCTCACCGTCAGCAGCGTGAAGTACCCGCCCTCGGGCCGCGTCCAGCCGACGCCGGGCTCGCCGTCGAGGTGCTGATGGAGCACCTCGTCGAGCGCCTCGAACTTCAGCTGGAGGCACCGGCGGTGCTGCTCCATGAGCTGCCGGGTATCGGCCTCGCTCTTCAGGAAGCGCACGTGGCGGAGCTGGTTGAGCTTGTCCGGGCCGATCGAGCGCCGCGCCGCGTGGTCGAGATACCAGCGCACGTTGTCGGGACAGCCGGCGAAGAACCCCACCCCCGCGCCGGCGAACGTGATCTTCGAGGTCGACGTGAAGATCAGCGGTCGGCGCGGATGGCCGGCCTGGATCGAGGCCTCGAGGATGTTCGCGACGCGCCGCGGGGTCGACGTCAGGTGGTGGAGGGGATACGCGTCGTCCCAGAACAGCCGGAAGTCCGGCGCCGCCGTGCGCATCCGCGCCAGGCGGCGGACCGTCTCGTCCGAATAGGTCTCGCCGCTGGGATTGGAGTACTGCGGCACGCACCACATCCCCTTGACGGACGGGTCCTCGACCAGCCGCTCGACCGCGTCCAGGTCCGGTCCCTCGCCGGTGAGCGGCACGGGCACGAGCTCGAACCCGCACGACGAGGCGAGCGCGAAGTGCCAGTAGTATCCGGGGACCGGACAGAGGATCCGGCGCGGCTCGCGCACCCACGGGCCATCCCCGCCGGGCACGCCGTTCAGCAGGGCGTAGACCAGCGCGTCGTGCATGAGCGCGAGGCTCGAGTTGTCGGCCGCGACCAGCTGCTCGACCGGGACGCCGAGGATCGGCGCGAAGATCGCGCGCAGCTCCGGCAGCCCCTGCAGCCCGCTGTACTGGCGCGCGTCCTGGCCCGACGCCGTCGTGTAATCGTCACATCCCGGCAGCCCGAGCAGCGCCGAGGACAGATCGAGCTGGGCCGCGGACGGCCAGCCCTTCCGCATGTCATGCGCGAGCCCGCGCGCCGCGAAGGCATCGTAGGCCTCCCGCGCGCGGCGATGACGGGCGTGCGCGCCTTCCTGCTGTTCAGCCATGGTCCACTCCTGTGTTCCCCACCGAACGACGCCGGCTGACTGGCTGTTCCAAATTACCGATCACGGCGAATACCCCGGCCGCGCGCTGCGTTGTCGGACGATATGAGAATTGGAGTATTCGGCGCCGGCGCCGTGGGCGGGATCGTCGGCGGCCTGCTGACCAAGGCCGGGCGCGACGTCACGTTGATCGATCAATGGCCCGCGCACGTCGAGAAGATGCGGGCCGATGGGCTGCGCGTCACGGGCACCCTGGGCGAGCATCGCGTTCGCGTCCGGGCGCTGCACCTTCACGAGGCGCAGTCGATCGAGCAGCCCTTCGACGTCGTGATCATCGCCGTGAAGTCGTACGACACGGACTGGATGACGCAGCTCGCCGCGACCTACCTCGCGCCCGGCGGGTACGCCGTCGACTTCCAGAACGGGATCAACGACGAGCGCGTCGCGGCCATCGTCGGCCGCGAGCGCACGCTGGGCTGCGTCGTCCACATGCTCGCGGGGATGTACGAGCCCGGACACGTGATGCGCACGGATCGCGGCGCGATGGCGTACAAGGTCGGCGAGCTCGACGGGGCCCAGACTGGCCGGGTCAGGGCCTTCGTGGACCTCCTGAACGTCGTCGCCCCGACCGCGGTCACGACGAACCTGTTCGGCGACCGCTGGTCCAAGCTCGCGGTCAACTGCATGGCGAACGCGCTCGCCGGGATCTCCGGGCTCGGCTCGGCCGACGTCCGGGCGCAGCCCGGGCCGCGGCGGATCGCGATCCGGCTGGCGGCCGAGGCGATCGTCGTGGGCCGCGCGTACGGCCACGAGATCGGGCCGCTGCACGGGATGCCCGCCCAGAAGTTCGTCGACGCCGCGGCCGACCGCGGCCGCGAGGCGCTGGAGGCCGAGATGGTCGAGCGCGTCCAGGTGCTCACCGGCGGCCGGCCGTCGATGCTCCAGGACATCCTGCGCATGCGGCGCACCGAGATCGATTTCCTCAATGGCCACGTCTCGCGCGCGGGCGCGGCCCGAGGAATAAACACCCCGTTCAACGACGCTATCGCCGCGATCGTCCGCGCGCCGGGCGTCGGCAAGCTCGTGCCGGATCCCCGGAACCTCGGCCCGCTCGTCGCGCTGCTGCCGCCGGCCTGGCGCGCGGATCTCGTCCCGGCCGCGTAACGCATTTTCCCTCAGGAGCCACATGGAATACGTCATCCCCGCCCCGCCCGCCGTCTCCCTCGCCGTCGAGGGCGTCGCCGGGCGGTTCCCCGTCCGCCGGATCTACTGCATGGGGCGCAACGTCGCCGAGCATGCCCGGGAGATGGGCCACGATCCCTCCCAGCCGCCGTTCGTGTTCATGAAGCCCGCGGATACGATCGTCGCCGATGGCGGTGACTTCCCGTACCCGTCGCAGACCCGCGAGGTCCACCACGAGGTGGAGCTGGTCGTGGCCTTGAAGGCGGGCGGGGTCAACGTCCCCGTCGAGCGCGCGCTCGACCTCGTGTACGGCTACGCCGTCGGGATCGACATGACCCGGCGAGATCTCCAGCTGCAGGCGAAGGAACAGCGCCGGCCGTGGGAGGTGGGCAAGTCGTTCGACGCGTCGGCGCCGTGCTCGCCGATCCGCCGCGTCTCGGACATCGGCCACCCGGCCCGGGGCGCGATCTCGCTCGACGTCAACGGCGCGCCGCGCCAGCGCGGCGACCTCGACGACCTGATGTGGAAGACCCCGCAGATCATCGCGCACCTGTCGACGCTGTTCGCGCTCGCGCCCGGCGACCTAATCTACACGGGCACGCCGCCTGGCGTGAACCTGGTCAACCGCGGCGACGTCCTCACCGGCGCGATCGAAGGGGTCGGCACGCTCACCGTGCGCGTCGTCTGACCGATCGCCATGGCCACCATCAGCCCCCTGCGCGGACTTCGTCCCCGGCCCGAGCTCGCCAAGGAGGTCGCGTCCGTGCCGTACGATGTCGTCGACCGGGACGAGGCGCGGGCGCTTGCCGGCACCAACCGGCGATCGTTCCTGCGGGTGACCCGGCCGGAGATCGATCTGGCGGCGAGCGTGGATCCGTACGCGGACGCGGTGTACGCGCAGGGCAAGGCCGCGCTCGACCGGCTCGTCGCCGACCGCGTCCTCGTCCGCGATCGCGCGCCGGCGTTCTATGCCTACGCGCTGACGATGAACGGTCACACGCAGACCGGCCTGGTGCTCGGCGCCTCGGTCGCCGACTACGAGCAGAACATCGTGCGCAAGCACGAGCACACGCGGCCGGACAAGGAGCACGACCGGGTGCGGCACATCGAGGCGACCCGCGCGCAGACCGGCAAGGTCCTCCTGGTGCATCCCGCGTCGGAGGTCGTCGAGGCCGAGCTCGCCCACGCCAGGGCGGCCGCCGCGGACACGTCGTTCACCGCCGACGACGGCATCCAGCACGCGCTCTGGGTGATCGACGATCCCGCTCGCATCGCGCGGCTGCAGCGGGCGTTCGCCGCGATGGGCTCGCTCTACATCGCCGATGGCCATCATCGCTCGGCGGCGGCCTCGCGGGTCGCGCGCGCGCAGCGCCAGGCCGGCGGCCCCACGGCCGACACCGAGATGTTCGTCGCCGTCTCGTTCCCGGCGAGCGAGGTGCGCATCCTGCCGTACCACCGCGTCGTGCACGACCTGAACGGCCGGTCGCCCGCGGCGTTCGTCGCCGAGGTGCGCGCGCGGTTCGACGTCCGCGCGGGCAAGCCCGAGACCTCGCGGCCCGGTCAGCTCGGGATGTTCGTCGCGGGCGCCTGGTACACGCTGCAGGTCCGCGCGCGCGACCTGGCCGGGGTCGACCGGGTCGCGAGGCTCGACGTCAGCGTGCTGCAAGACCGCCTGCTGTCGCCGGTGCTCGGCATCGCGGACCCGCGCCGCGATCCGCGCATCCAGTTCGTGGGCGGGAGCCGGGGCGACGGCGAGCTGGTGAGGCGGGTCGAGGCGCTGACCCGCGGCGATCAGGTCGCCGTGGCGTTCAGCCTGCACCCGACGTCGATCGAGGATCTGGTCGCGATCGCGGATCGCGCCCAGGTCATGCCGCCGAAGAGCACCTGGTTCGAGCCGAAGCTGCGCGACGGCCTGGTGACCCACCGGTTCTGAGCGGGGTCACAGGCTGCCGGTCAGCAGGAACCAGGTCTCGTCGATGCCGCCCTTCTGCAGGCCGCGGCTGTAGCCGAGCTCGAAGGTGCCCGGCACGTACGCGCCGAAGTAGGTGTCGAGCCGCAGCGCGGCACCGACGGAGGTCCGGAGATCCTCGCGCGGGATGAACGAGCCGTCGAACGCCGCGCCAGTGTCGCTAAGCAGGCCCAGGTGCAGCCGGCGGAAGTAGATCGGGAACGTCGCGAGCCCGTGCTCGATCGTCCACAGCTCCTGGCGGTACTCGGCGTTGACCAGGTGGTACTGGTTGCCGATGATCACGCGCTGCGGGTAGCCGCGCAGGTAGCCCGACGACGCGAACCGCGTGCTGTCGACGATCGACATCACCACGTCCTGCGCCGGCACGCCGCCGAGCCCGAACCCGCCCGGCCGCACCAGATCGCCCGCGCGCAGCGAGCCGACCATGCGCACGAACAGGGTCGGCGACACGCCCCACAGCCGCTGGTAGACATCCAGGCCGTAGCTCAGGGTGACGTTCTTGTAGGTCGCGCCGAACGCCGGGTTGTCGAGCCGGAAGCTGACCGCGGCGTCCCAGCCCTCCTGCGGGCCGAGCCCGAACGTCGTCGAGTGGATGTGCGAGTACGCCAGCCGGGTGCCGACCCCGGCCTGGAGGTAGTCGGTCGCCGGCTTGATCGGCACGCGCTGGTTGGGATCGAGCATGATCCGCGGCGGGGTGACCAGCCGGAACCAGTCGACGTCGTAGTCGGCGGACAGCGTCCAGCTCGTGCCCGGACGCGACTCGAACGGCACGCTGAGCGACAGGGTGCCGCTCCAGTCCTCCTCGGTGTAGGTCAGGTTGCGGCCGTCGACGCGATAGCCGGACCGGTCGATCAGGCTGCGCGCGCCGGCGATGCGAACCCCCGGCCGCCAGCCGGTGTAGGCGTACGACCCGCCGATGTCGGCCTGGGTCTTGTCGGTGTCGCTCGCGACCGACAGCGCCCAGTTGTGCAGGCCGAGCGCGTCGCTGCCGCTGGTCTGGATGCTGGCCGTGGTCGGCGAGCCGGTGACCAGCGTGCCGGTCCAGGTCTGCGGCGCCAGGGTCTCG
>DASWOO010000418.1:0-3846 GCA_036404335.1 Kofleriaceae bacterium | reverse complement strand
GCGGGCAAGCCGGGCTACTACCTGCCCCACCTGCACGGCGAGCGGGTGCCGCCGGTGGCGCAGGTCGACGACGCGCGGCTGCCGGCGCGCCCGGTGATCATGACGCCGCACACCGAGCTGGCCGACATGTTCATGACCGAGGCGGCGCGCGGCTGCTCGCGCGGCTGCACCTACTGCGTGATGCGGCGCTCGACCAACGGCGGGATGCGGATCGTCGAGCGCTCGCGGATCATCGCCGGCATCCCGGCCGACGCGCGCCGGGTCGGCCTGGTCGGCGCGGCGGTGACCGATCACCCCGACATCCGGGGCATCGTCCGCGACGTGGTCGACGCCGGCCGCCAGGTCGGGATCTCGAGCCTGCGCGCCGACAAGCTCGACGACGAGCTGGTCGGGCTGCTCGCGCGCGGCGGCTACCGGACGTTGACCGTCGCCGCCGACGGCGCCAGCGAGCGGATGCGGCGGGTGGTCGAGCGCTCGACCCAGGCCAGGCACCTGATCCGCTCCGCCGAGCTCGCCGCGGCGCACCGGCTGCACACGCTCAAGATCTACATGATGCTCGGCGTGCCGGGCGAGACCGACGATGACGTCGACGAGCTGATCGCGTTCTCGCGCGAGCTGGCGCAGATCCACCCGCGGATCGCGTACGGCCTGGCGCCGTTCGTGGCCAAGCGCAACACGCCACTCGACGGCGCGCCGTTCGCCGGCATCCCGCTGGTCGAGCATCGCCTTGCCCGGCTGCGCAAGGGCCTGTCGGCGGCCAAGCTCGGCGGCAAGGTCGCCGTGCGGCCGACCTCGGCGCGCTGGGCCTGGGTCGAGTACATGGTCGCGCAGGCCGAGTCCAACGCCGGCCTGGCGATCATGGACGCGCACCGCGCCGGCGGCACGTTCGCCGACTACAAGCGCGCGTTCGCCGCGCGCGGGGTCGAGCCGACCGGGCCGCGCGCCCGCGTGCCGTCGAGCCTGGAGCTGATCGCGCTGCGCAAGCACCGGATCGCTACCGCGTAGCGGCGGGCGTGCTGTGGAACGTGCCGTGGAAGGTGATCGGCACGTGGTGATCGAGCCACAGCTTGGCGACCGGGCCGTCGGGGATCCGGGCGGCGTCGTAGACCGCGACGTACGCGCGGTCCGTCGCGTGGCACAGCGCGAGCAAGTAGCCGTCGACGTACAGCGGCTCGGTGATCCGCTCGTCGGCGGGTAGCTCGTGGCTGACGATCGTGCCGCGGGCATCGATCGAGCCGATCGCGCCGAGGTCGTCGAACGCGAGGTAGGTCAGCGCGTGCGGGTAGCCGGCCTCGCCGGTCGCGACGCCCGGGAACTCGCACGGCCGGTCGGACAGCGGCTCGCTGACCAGCGTCCGGGCGACGAGGTCGATGCGCGCGCGGTGGTAGCGGCCGTCCTCGAGCGCGCTGCCGGCGTGGCCGCGCGCGAAATCGCTCATCGCGTCGAACGTGCCGAAGTCGGGGTAGCGGACGTAGTCGACGAGCAGCTCGTTGCCGTGGCGGTACGCGTTGGCGAAGTGCCACTGGTAGAACGCGTCGGTCGTGAACCGCACCGGCGCGTCGGGCCGGTCGAACGGCACGCAGATCACCTCGGTGCCGAGCTCGGGGCGCCACTTCACCAGCTTGTCGAACGACTGGCCGAGCAGGAGCCCCGGCAGGTTGAACCGGGCCGGGCCGACGAAGAAGATCAGGTGGCTGTCGGTCGCGATGAAGTCGTGGACCATGGTCGCGCCGCCGATCTCGACCGAGCCCAGGCGCCGGGCCGCGCCGGCGTCGGGCAGCTCGTAGAGGTGCAACCGGTTGACCCGGCCCATCTCGATGCCGAAGTTGTACAGCGCGTGGCGCGACTCGACGCGGTGCGGGTGGGCCGAGAACATGTCGACGATCACGCCGTCGAGATCGGTCTCGCCGATCATCGATAGATCGCCCGGGTCGAGCTCGGTCGGCTTGCCGCCCTCCATCAGCGCGAACAGCCGGCCCTGCCACATCACGACGCTGGTGTTCGCCGTGTTCTTGCGCCGGCCGCGCAGCTGGCGCGACATCCTGGTCAGCCACGACGCGGTCGTGCTGTACAGCTGCTTGCCGGCCGCGCGCTCCTCGAGCAGGCCGGCGCTCGGGGTGAGCCGCGACGCGCCCATCGCCGCGCCATCGGCGATGCGGACCGCCGTCACGCCGCCGTCGCCCTCGAACGGGTGGGCATAGCGCCGGCCGAACTGGCCGAACTGGGCCGGGCCATTGCGGTACAGCGTGCCACGCAGCGCGGGCGGCAGGCTGCCCTCGACCCGCAACGGCTCGAAGCCGTGCTCGCGCGGCAGGTCCTTGGTCCACAGGTCCAACGAGAGCGTGGCCGACAGCTTGGCCGAGGGCTTGGCCGCCGGCGTGGCGGCCTGGGTGGGCCGCGGGGTGGACACCGGGTGGATCGGGGCAGCGCGGCTGGGGACTTGGGGAGTGGCCATGTGAACATTGTAAACATGTCCGATTTGACACGCAAGCCAAAAAGTGAACAATGTAAACATTGAGTGCAAGGCGCGCGTACCACCACGGCAATCTCCGACCCGCGTTGATCAACGCGGCGCTGCGCGAGCTCGCGACCGCGGGCCTCGAGGCCCTGTCGCTGCGCAACGTCGCGAAGCGGGCCGGCGTGTCTCCCCCGGCGGTCTACCGCCACTTCCACGACAAGGATGACCTCCTGACCGCGGTCGCGGTCGAGTGCGCCGACCGGCTGTTCATCGCGCTGCGCCAGGCGGCGGCCGCCGCCCCGCCCGATCCGCTCGAGCGGTTCCGCGCCACCGGCATCGCCTACCTGCGGTTCGCCGTCGCCCACCCCGACTACTACCTCGCGATGTCGGTGCCCGGCCTGCTCGAGCGCGCCCCGGCCGCCCAGCGCGCCTCGATGGTCGACTGGCAGTCCGCCGAGCGCGCCGCGCTCGAGCAGGCCCGGGCCGAGGGCAAGCTCGCCGATCTACCGGTCGACGATATCCTCCTGACCGGTAGCGCGACGATGAAGGGCGTCGCCCACCTGATCCTCGAGGGCCAGCTCGGCCCGGTCGACGACGCGCGCGCCGAGCAGATCGCCATCGCCGTCACCGCCGCGCTCGGCACCGGGTTCTGGCCGCGCCGCGATCAGGTCGAGGACCCGCGCACCGGGCTCAAGCACGGCGGCGCGTAGGCTCGAACCGCGCGGCGTACGCTCCCGGAGTGAACCCGAGCAGCTCGCGGAACTCGCCGATCAGGTGCGCCTGATCGTAGTACCCCGCGTCGCGCGCGATCCGCGTCCAGTCGCTCGAGGCGATCGCGCCGCGCACGGCGCGCTGCAACCGGACCGTGCGCGCGTAGTCCTTCGGGCCGATGCCGATATGCTCGGCGAACACCCGTCGCAGGTGTCGCGCGGTGACGCCGAGCTGTTCGGCAACGCGATCGACGCGGATGGCGTCGTGCTCGAGCAGGCGCGCGGCGCGCCGGGCGAGGCGTGCCGACGCGGACTCGAACGCGTCGCGATCGACGATGTCGCGCGCCAGGACCTCGGACGCGTCCCGCGCGGCCAGCAGCTCGGCGGTCAGCCCCCGCCCCCACAGCTCGTCGATCGAGACGAAGCGATCGACGAGCTCGTGCGCGGGCACGCCGAACAGCGGTGCCGACCAGCCCGCCTTGAAGCGCAGCCGCATCGCACGCCGGACCCCGGTCGCGCGCTTGAAGATCGCGCGGGTGCGAGGCCCGACGACGCAGGCGTCGCCGCGACCATTCTCGAGCTCGCGGATGACGAGGTGGGTGCGGCCGTCTGGCAGCCACTCCACGGGCAGCCACGCACCCGGCGCCGGCGCGAGCAGGTAGACATCCTCGACGAATC
>DASWOO010000417.1:0-4057 GCA_036404335.1 Kofleriaceae bacterium | reverse complement strand
GGCCAGCTCCAGCAGCTGACCCGCGACCACTCGCTGCGCAACCTGTACCAGGACCGGCCGGATCTGATCGGCACGCTGGGCCCGGCGACGTCGAACGTGATCATCCGCGCGGTCGGGCTCGACGCCGCCGTCGAGATCGAGCACCACACCATGCCGCCCGAGCACAACGACGTGTTCCTGCTGTGCTGCGACGGGCTGTCGGACCTGGTCGACGACTGGATGATCCGCGAGATCATGACGTCGGGTGACGCGCTCGAGATCGTCGCCGAGAACCTGATCCGCGCGGCCAACAACAACGGCGGCACCGACAACATCACGGTCGTGCTGACCCAGACGTTCATCGACCCGCTGTGGACACCGCAGCACCCGCAGTACGCGTACTAACGACGGATCAGAACGCGCCGGGGCCGATCGGCGAGCCCAGGCCCGTCGGGCCGTCGTAGCCGACGACGCCGGTGCAAAGGTAGGCCGGGCTGCAGCTGCCGTTGTTGCCGCTGGTGATGTCGAACAGGTTGCCGGTGTGGGCGTACGGGAACGACGGCGCGATGCCGGTGCCCACGTTGCCGATGATGCCGGCGATCAGCGGGGCGGCGACGCTGGTGCCGCCGAACACGAACAGGCCGTTGGCCGAGGCCGAGGTCGGGGCGACGACCTGGACGCCGGTGTTGGGATCGGCGACGGCCGAGACGTCGGCCTCCATGCGCTTGCTGCAGCCGGTGTCGTGCTGCCACGACGGCTTGGCGTACAGCGTCGAGCAGCCCGAGCCGGCGCCGCTCCACACCTTCTCGCGCGGGATCGAGCCCGGGAACATCGAGGTGCCGCCGACGGCGATGACCGTGGGGGCGGTCGCCGGGAACTGCGGGCCCGCGGCGAACGCCGAGTCACCCGAGCTGACCGTGATCGCCACGCCGGCGTGGTTGTACGCGGCCGCGAACGAGGTCGAGCCGGCCTCGCCACCGCCGTAGCTGTTGCTGATCGCGACGGCCTTGCTGCCGGTCAGGGTCGACGACGCCGCGGTGTTCTCCGCGGCCGCCAGCGCGTTGAACGACGCCGTGCTGCCCTGGACGAGCAGGATGTTGCACTGCGGGCACATCGCGCTGACCATGTCGAGGTCGAGCGCGGTCTCCTGCGCCCAGCCGAGGTCGAACGCCGCGCCCGACTGGGTGCTGACCGCGAGGCACGGGTGGGTGCCGGTCGAGCAGTTGGCCAGGGCCGGGATGCCGTTCATCGAGCGGTACTGGTTGACGTCGGTCAGCGCGCGGGGATACGCGTTGGCGTCGACGATCGCGACCGTCTTGGTGTTGCTACCCTGGCTGGTGATGCCATAGAACGAGCGCAGCTGGGCGGCCGTGAAGCTCGACGGCGGCGGCGCGAGGTTGGCGCGCGCCTGGCCGTACTCGTCGGTCAGCACGCGGGCGAAACACTTCACCGCGTCGGTGCTGTCGGCGCACACGCCGATGCTCGGCGCGTTGCGGACCTCGTACTCGGACATCGTGGTGGTGGGTTGCGCGTCGTCCTCGGGCATGGCGCACGCCGTAGCGAACACCACGAGCGCGAACGGGAGAGCCTGGAGTGCCGAATGGCGGCCGGATAGGAATCTCATCTGGCGCGACATTGCCTGTTCCTGCCGCTGGACTTCAACTCGAAATCCGCACTCGCACTCCCAATTAGGAATCTTTTACTGTTCGGCGAGTCGCGACCACTGATTTTCCGACGACACTGTACAGATTAGCTTCGAATACGCACCTGTTGCTCGTTAGTCCCACACTCTGACATTGCTGACTCCCAGAATCAGCGCCGCAGATTGCGGCGAACGCGCGTGTCGCAGGGCACTACACCAATCGCGATCTTCGAATCGCCCACGACACATCGCGCGACCGCGACCGCGCGGCTTCGGAATCAGCGCGCCGGAGTCGAAGTCGGCGTCGGTGTCGTGGCGCCGGCGGCCGAGGCCGTGGCGGCGATCGTCAGCTGCGCGGCCATATCGGCGAACCGGCCGAGCCGCGCGTAGACCCGCGCTAGGCCCGCGGCGGCGCGGACCTCGAAGCCGGGCGTCTGGCGCGCCGTCGTGAACGCCTGCTCGGCGCCGAGGAAGTCGCCGCCGACGATCAGCACGTCGCCGAGCGTGGCCTGCAGCGCCGCGCTCGAGATCCGCGAGCTCGCGCGGCCGAACCCGGCGCGCAGCACGGCCGCGGCGCGCGGCGCATCGCCGGCCCTGGCCAGCGCGACCGCGTACGCGACCCGGGCGTTGCCGAACCCGGGCGCCAGATCGAGCGCGGCGCGCAGCGACTCCTGCGCGGACTCGAGGTCGTTCGTGTCGAGCGCCGACCGGCCGCGCTCGTAGTAGCGGCGGGCGACCGCCGACATCAGTCCAGCTCCAGCAAGCTGAACCGCGCCGACGCGTCATCGCCGCCGGTCCCGTCCTTGTCCGGCGCGCTCGGCGCGGCGGGCGCGGGCTGCGGCACCCCGCTCGAGGCCGCGGGCGGCTGGGCCGGCCCGGCCGGACGTGGCGCGCCCTGCCCGCCCGAAGCCGGCGAGGCCGCCGGTGGGCTCCCGTCCGCACCGAACGCGCCACCACCCCCGGCGCCGGTCGGCTGGCCGCGCAGCGAGATGCCGCGCGCCGGCGGCGGCGCCGTCCGCGCCGGGGCATCGCCACCGGACGCAGGCGCGGGCGCCGGCTGCGGCCGCGGCTGCAGGGTCGCCTCGACCACGCGCACGCCGGCCTGCGGCCGCGGCAACTCGGCCGCCGTATCCTGCGGCTGGCGGCTGGCGAGCAGCGGCTGGACGACGCCGCCGACCCGCACGCTGACGTGCTCGCCGTCGACGACGAACATCGCCAGCTCCGCGTGATCGAACCGGGTCTGCATCGCGCTGATCAGCTGGGCGAACGAGGCGCCCTTGAGGTCGGCCAGGGTCTCCGCCTGATGGATCATCATCGGCGGCGGGCCCTCGACGACGTACTCCTTGATCACGAAGGTCAGGATGTCGAGCAAGGTCTCGCGGTCGGCGTCGGCGAACGCGTCCTTGACGTTGCTGGCGATCTCGCGGAGGTCGGGTCGGGTCGGCATGGCAAGGCTCCTTAAAAAGTCGCGCCGTCGAGGTCAATACCGGTGGTCTCGCAGCCGACCAGGCGCACGCCGGTCAGGTCGGCGCCGCACAGGTTGACGCCCTTGAGGTTGCAGCGCACGAATACCGCGCCGCGCAGGTTGGCGCCGTACATGTTGGCGCGCTTGAAGTCGACGTCGAACAGCGACGCGCCGCTCCAGTCGGTGCGCGACAGCGACACCGTGGCGTGCTCGTAGCCCTCGAACACGACCTTGAGCAGCACCGCACGCGAGAAGTCGGCCGAGTACAGCTCGGACTCCTTGAACGTCGTCTCCTGGATCTTGGCGCGGTGGAGCTTGATCCGCGCCATCCGCACCGGCCCGAGCTCGCAGCGCAGCAGCTGGGCCTGGGTCAGGTCGAGCTCGGTCAGGTCGCAGTCCTTGGCCCGCACCCGGTGCCACAGCGCGCCGCGCCAGCCCGAGGCCCGCAGATCGCACTGCTTGAGCCCGGCGCGCTCGAGCCGGGACTCCTCGGCGTCGGCCTCGCGCAGATCGAGCCGCTCGAGCGTCACGTTGTCGAGGTCGATGCTGCGCATCCCGACCGACGGCGCCGAGAACCCCGCGATCGTCCGGCCGGCCAGCTCATCGTCGGCGACCAGCCGCTCGAGCTGTACGCGCGATTGGACCACGCCTGCATCGGCGGTCGTGTCAGTCATCCCGAGGAAGATACCATCCGACCCGGACCGGTTCGGGCCCCGGCCGCGATTTTACGCGCGCCGGGACGAGCCGTTGCGCCACTGCTGGGCGCGGGCCGCTTCCGCGGCGATATCGTGCACGCGACGCGTGATGTCATCGATCGTGCGCTCGACGGCTTCCTTGAGGATCTGCTGCTGGTGCGCGGACTCGACCGCGGCGCGGGTCGACGCGCCCGGGTCCTGCTCGGCGTGCTCGACCGCCTCGGCCTCCGCCTCGTGCTCCTCGGTGAACGGCATGCCGCCATCGAAGCTCGCCTT
>DASWOO010000416.1:0-10268 GCA_036404335.1 Kofleriaceae bacterium | reverse complement strand
CGCCACGACCTCTCCCGCCTGGACCCAGGCCCCGGAGGCCACCAGCCGGCGGATCACCCCGGCGGTCCGCGTCCGCACGGTGATCGGCGCCGCGCTGATCACCTCGAACGGCGCGCTGATGTGGAGCGGGTACGGCACGGCGGCGAGCGCCACGATCGGCGCCGCGAGCACGAGCCAGACCTTCCACCGCCGCGCGACCCAGCGCGCGGTCTCGCCCACCGGCCGGGTGAGCAGCGCGCGGGGCACGATCCGCAGCACCGGCCGGCCCAGGCGATCGATCAGCGCGAGCACGATGATCCAGAACCCCAGGACGTGGAGCTCGTCGACCAGCCACGCGCCGGTCCGGACCACGACGTAGCTGAAGAACCCGATGAAGAACAGGATCTGGACCGGCGCGTAGCACAGGTAGATCAGCGCCTCGCGATCGGTGGCGCGCGGCAGCTCGGCCTTGCGATCGAGGAACGTCCGGCGCAGCAGCGCGCCGAGGTAGCGATGCGCGTTCTGCCGCAGGTTCGGGATGTCGACCGCGGTGCTGAGGATGTAGTAGCCGTCGCCGCGCAGCAGCGGGAACAGGGTGAACGACGCGGCGAGCGCGTTGATCGTCATCAGCGCGAAGCACACCTGGTTGACCGGCGAGCCCTGGATCGTGCTCCGCCACAGCAGGGTCGCGATCGCGCACACCGCGAGGTTCGAGATCGCGCCCGCGAACAGCACCATCAGCCGGCGAAACTTCGACGGGAACATCCACGACGCGCTGACGTCCGTGTAGAACACCGCGAGGAAGAAGTAGAGGAACGTCCCGATCTTGGGGACCTTGCCGCCGAACCCCTTGCACACCACGCCGTGCGCGCACTCGTGGATGAAGAACGTCGCCGAGAAGCACGCGTAGTACAGGACGAACGACCGCTTGGCGTCGAGCCGCTCGGCCTGGAGCCGGAGCTGATCGATCGACTGGATCCAGACCGTCGACGCGATCGCGAGCAGCGCGAACAGGGCGACGAAGAACGCCGGCCGGAACACCACGTACTTGATCCGGTGGAACGCGCGGGTCAGGAACACGTCCGGGTTCCACGCCAGCGGCAGATCGATCATCACGATCCGGGACAGCAGCCCCGAGCCGTCGGCGATCTTGGCGTCCTCGGACGTCACGACCTCGCCGGTGGCGAGCACCAGCTGCTTGTCGCGCAGCCGATCGCGCAGCCGCGCGACCTGGGCGGCCGACGCGATCACGCCGCGCTCGCGGCTCAGCCGGTCGACGATGTGCTGGACCGTCCAGCGGCCGTCGAAGCAGCGGAACACCAGGTACTCGGCCATGCCGAGCTGGACGAAGCTGTTCTTGCGCGGATCGTGGAGGACGAACTTGTCGCCCTGCGGCTCGACCGTGACGTCGGTCCGGGCCGCGACGATGATCTCGGGCCCGGTCTCCATGATCAGCCGATCGGCGCCGGCGACCACGCCACCGGGTCGGTCGCGGCCAGCCGCAGCTCGCAGGTGTAGCGCTCGCCGTCCGGATCGGTCAGCCACAGCTCGTCGTGACCGGGCAGCATCTCCGACAGGCCGAGCTCGTCGGCGTGGCGCAGGTAGCCCAGGAAGATCTCGACCTGCACCGGGCTGCCGAAGTCGACGTAGATCGGCTTGGCCTCGGGCACCACGGTCGCGAACACGAACCGCGGCAGGCCCAGCTGCTGCGCCCAGCGATACACCGTCTCGTACGGCGTCACCTCCGACGCGATCAGCTCCCAGAACTCGCGCTTGGTCTGGTGCCAGCGCTCGCGCGACACCACGAGCCGGTCGAGCGTGATCCGCGGCCAGTGGGGGCGGCGCGGCAGCAGCCGGTAGTGCGACGCCGCCGCGGCGCTCAGGTAGTGATCCATGAACGCGATCAGATCGAGCTCGACGCCGCCGCGCCGGCTGCGGATCTGCAGCTGGTCGCCGACCTGCTCGCAGTACAGATCGCCGCCGTGGAGCACCCGGTCGCGGTCGCGCCACGACGCCGCGTGGCCGAGCTCGACGTGGGTGTCGCGCGGCGACGGGGTCACGAAGCTGGCGCGATCGGCCGAGGCCTGGACCGGCGACACCATCGCGTCCGCCATGTCGATCACCCAGTCGTCGACGAGCACCGCGCGCTCGGGGTGCATCGCGACCGCGTGCGCCATCAGCAGGGTGTTGGTCGCGACGTGGAGCTCGCCCAGCACGCACAGGCTGTCGCCGCGCGCGGCGTGCTCGGCGGACCGCGCCGCGATCATGATGTCGGGCGAGTGGTGGCGGGCGCGCGGCCAGCCCGGGCCCGGGGCGGCGAACCGCGGGCGCGCCCGCGCCGCGCACGCCTCGCTCGACAGCTCGATCGAGCGCTGCTCGAGCGCGTCGGGCGGCAGGTCGAGCACCTCCAGCCAGCGCTGCTGGAGCGCCTGCTGGGCGCGGAGCACGACCGGCGAGGCGACCTGGGCCTTGCCGGTGAACAGGTCGCGCGCCCCGGCCAGCAGCGCGCCGAGCGGCACCTGGGCTTGGCCGGAGCGCTCGACGAGCTGGCGGTGCAGCGCCGCGAGCTCGCGCCGGTAGCCCTGCGCGATCTCCCAGGTGAACCAGCGCGCGCTGTCGAACAGCAGCGCCAGCGGCGGGGTCAGCGCGCGCAGCAGCTCGCCGCCGACCTCGAACCGGAGCGCGCGCCGGCAGTCCTCGAAGAACAGCTGCCGGCCGGCGTACATCCGGCCGTGGCCGCGCTTGGCGGACAGCCCCTGGGTGATCGCCGAGAACTCGCGCTCGAGCTCGCCGATCGCGTGGTCGAGCGCCGCCGGATCGCCCGCCGCGCGCGCGAGCTGATCGCGCCGGGCCTCCAGGCGATCGAGAGGGGCGAGCAGCCGGGCGCGGGCCTCGGGGTCGGCGATCTCGCCGAGCGCGGCGCGCAGCCAGGTCTCGACCTCGAGCACCTCGGCCGGCAGGTGCAGGCTCAGCTCGAGCGCTCGCTCGGCGGTCAGCGCCTCGATCGCCGCGCCGACCGCGGCGCGATCGGGGTGCCCGGCCTCGGGAGCGGCCACCGCCTGGTCGGTGAGCTGGCGGACGCTGAGCCCGCCGTCGGCGTGGCGCAGCAGGTAGCCCTCGAGCGCGGTCACCGCGCGCGGCGTCGCCGACGGCACGAGCAGCGCGTCGTCGGCGACCCACGAGAACAGCTTGCGGCGCGGGCGCAGCACGTCGCGCGCCGCGGGATCGTGCGCGGCCTGCTCGGCGAGGATCTCGATCGGCCAGCGCTCGAAGTAGACCCGACGATATTCGACCAGCTCGCGCCCCGGATCGACCACCACCCCCGCGCCGGCCGGGGCGATCTGGCCCCAGGCCACGGGCCCGAAGAACCCGATGGTGTCGTTCTTGACCGAGTAGCGCTGGATGTACTTGATCGCGGTGCGGACCCGCCGGTGGCGCTCGCTGGCGCCGCCGTGGCTCAGCTTGTCGAGGCAGTGGTGCAGCACGTCGGGGTTCTGCCAGCACACCGCCTCGCGAAACCGCGGCTCCACCGCGAGCCGCTCGACGAGCGCGAGCGTGCGGGCCTGCTCGTGCGCGAGCTGGTGCTCGGCCGCCTGCTGCTGCTGCTCCCGCGCGGCCAGCGCCTCGCGGAACCGCTCGACCGGGCCATCGACCGCGGCGATGCCGACCGGCTCGCTCGGCGCGCGCCCCTTGCGCAGCCGGTTGCGCGCGTGGCGCAGCGCCTCGTCGTGCGCAGCCGTGACCCACGCCTCGTTGCACGCGTGCGACGCCGCGGCCCGCGCTTGGTCCGCCGCCACCTCCGCCGCCAGCCACGCGTCCATCGCCGCCACCAGCGCCGACGAGCCGAGCGCGCGCACGAACCCGGCCGAAAACCCGGCGCCGCGCAACCACACCCAGCGCCACGAGGCCCAGCCACTGGCAAGCTCGAAGCGTCCGGACAACGACCGCGAGCGTCGCCGATCCATCGCCCGAAGTCGAGGCAGCGCCGTGGCATTTCCGCCCGGCGATTGCCAGACTCGTCACAGCATTGACTCTCGATATCGATCGATGGATATGGCGACCGACCATCGCGATGGCGCGCGTCAGTGCGGCGTCGCGGCCGCGATGCCGTTGAGCTCGGCGACCGCGTCGGCGGGCAAGGCGAGCGAGGCCGCGGCGAGGTTTTGCTGGAGGTGCGCGACCGACGAGGTGCCGGGGATCAGCAGGATGTTGGGCGAGCGCTGCAGCAGCCAGGCGAGCGCGACCTGCATCGGCGTCGCGCCGAGCCGGGTGGCCACCGAGGACAGCGCGTCGGACTGCAGCGACGAGAACCCGCCGAGCGGGAAGAACGGCACGTAGGGCGTGCCGTCGCCGGCGAGCTGATCGAGCAGCGCGTCGTCCTCGCGGTGCGCCAGGTTGTACTGGTTCTGGACGCACACGATCGGGCAGATCTTGCGGCCGTCGGCGACCTGGCGCGCGGTGACGTTGCTGAGGCCGATGTGCCGGATCAGGCCCTGGCCCTGCAGCTCGGCGAGCGCGGTCAGCTGCGGCTCGAGCGAGCCCTCGGCTGGGCCGTGCACCGAGAACATGCTGCGCAGGTTGACGACCTCGAGCACGTCGAGCCCGAGGTTGCGCAGGTTGTCGTGCACCGCGGCGGTCAGGTCGGCGGGCGAGAACGCCGGCTGCCACGACGCGTCGGCGCCCCGCTTGGCGCCGAGCTTGGTGACGATGACCAGGCCGTCGCGATACGGGTGCAGCGCCTCGCGGATGATCTGATTGGTGACGTGCGGCCCGTAGAAGTCGCTGGTGTCGATGTGGTCGACGCCGGCCTCGACCGCGGCGCGCAGCACGGCGATCGCCGCCGCGCGGTCTCGGGGCGGGCCGAACACGCCCGGCCCGGTGAGCTGCATCGCGCCATAGCCGAGTCGCTGCACGTCGCGGTGGCCGAGCCGGAACCGGCCGGCCTGTTCGATCGAGGTCATGAGATCTCCTTGGCCGTAGCCTAGCGCTGCCGGGCCGCGCGGACAGCCGCCCGCCGCCGCACGGGCTGTGCGCCAGCCCGAACACCCGGCGCGGTACACTGCCACCGGAGCTCCGATGCCCGAGCAACTGGCCGACCTGGCGGCGTTCATCTCCGTGGCGCGCGCCGGCGGGTTTCGCGAGGCCGCGCGCAGCGACGGCGGCAGCGCGTCGGCGCTCAGCGAGGCCGTGCGCCGCCTCGAGGCCCGGCTCGGCGTCCGCCTGCTCCACCGCAGCACGCGCAGCGTCGCGCCGACCGAGGCCGGCGCCCAGCTGCTCGACCGGCTCGGCCCCGCGCTCGGCGAGGTCGAGGCCGCGCTCGACGTGATCAACGGCTTCCGCGACCGCCCCGCGGGCACCCTGCGGCTCAACGTGCCCGCGTCCGCCGCGCGCCTGGTGCTGCCCGCGATCGTGCCCCCGTTCCTCGCCGCCTACCCCGAGATCCGGCTCGACCTCACGGTCGACGAGAGCTTCGTCGACGTCCTCGCCGCCGGCTGCGACGCCGGAATCCGCTACGAGGAGCGGCTCGAGCAGGACATGATCGCCGTGCCGATCGGCCCGCGCACCCAGCGGATGGCGACCGCCGCGTCGCCCGCCTACCTCGACGCCCGCGGCCGGCCGGGCCACCCGCGCGACCTGCTGCAGCACGCCTGCCTGCGCGGCCGATTCGCGAGCGGCGCGATGGCCGCGTGGGAGTTCGAGCAGGCCGGCGAGGTCGTCACCGTCGATCCCGCCGGCCCGCTGATCGTGCGGATCAGCGGCGGCGTCGATCTCGCCGTCGACGCCGCGGTCGCCGGCTGCGGCGTCGTCCACCTGTTCGAGGACTGGCTCGCGCCCAAGCTCGCCAGCGGCGCGCTCGAGCCGATCCTCGAGCCGTGGTGGCAGGTGTTCTCCGGCCCGTTCCTGTACTACCCGGGCCGCCGCTACCTGCCCGGTCCGCTCCGCGCGTTCGTCGACTTCGTCCAGCGCGTCAGTGCCCCGCGTCGATCTTGACGCCGCGGGCCGGCTTGCCGAGCAAGAACACCAGCGGGATCGTGCACGCCACCAGGATGCTGGTCGCCCAGAAGCAATCGCCGAACGAGATCACCGCGGCCTGGCTCGACACGCCGAGGTCCATCAGCTTCTGGCCATGCGCGGTGGCGTCGGGACCGCTGTAGCCCAGCGACAGGAACTTGGCGGTGTAGCTCGCCAGCCGGCCGACCACCTGCGCGTCGCTGCTCGACAGCTTCTCGATCAGCACCGCGCGGTGGAACGCCTCGCGGCGCTCGAGCAGGGTCGACAGCAGCGCCACGCCGATCGAGCCGCCGAGCTGGCGGGTCAGGTTGTAGAACCCCGACGCCGCGCTGATATCCTGCTTGGGGATCGGGCCCATTGTCGCCATCGACAGCGGCAGGAACATCAGCGCCGTGCCGATCGAGCGCAGGATCAGCGGCCAGAACATGTTGGCCTCGCCGGTCTGCGGCGACATGTTGCCGAGCGATTGCATCGACGCGATCAGCACGAGCATGCCGCAGACCAGCAGGACGCGCGGATCGAACTTGCCGAGCAGCTTGGACGCGATCGGCATCATCATCGCCGAGCACAGCGCGCTGGGCAGCAGCAGCAGGCCCGTGTCCTGCGCGGTGTAGCCCAGGAAGCTCTGCGCGAAGATCGGGATCGCGAAGATCGCGCCGTACAGCGCCATGCCGATGATGATCGACAGTATCGAGCTCGCCCACAGTGAGCGGTAGTGCAGCATGCGCAGATCGATGATCGGCGACGCGCTGCTCAGTTGGCGCTGGACGAACAGCACCAGGCCGAACGCCGCGGCCGCCGCCATCACGCAGATGAACGGCGAATCGAACCACTGCTCCGACTGGCCCTCCTCGAGCATGGTCTGCAGGCAGCCAAGGCCCGTCGCGAGCAGCGCGAGCGCGGTCCAGTCGACCGGCGTCTGCTTGCGCGGCTCGGTCGTGTCCGCCGGCAGCATCGCGATGCACATCATCACCGCGGCGATGCCGATCGGCAGGTTGATGTAGAAGATCCAGCGCCAGCTGACGTTGGTCGTCAGGTAGCCGCCGAGCGTCGGGCCGATCGTCGGGCCGGCGATCACGATGATGCCGAAGAAGCCCTGCGCCGCCGCCTGCTCGCTCTTGGGGAAGGTCTCGAACAGGATCGCCTGCGCCTTGGCGAGCAGGCCGCCGCCCATGAGGCCCTGCAGCACGCGCGCGGCGATCAAGATCGGCAGGTTCGGCGCCACGCCGCACAGCATCGACGCGACCGTGAAGCCGATCAGCGACCAGATGAAGTAGCGCTTCTTGCCGAACCGATAGCCCAGCCACGCGGTCAGCGGCAGGATGATGACGTTGGCGACGGCGTAGCTCGACACCACCCAGCTGACCTGGGTCAGGGTCGCGCCGAACGCGTTCTGCATGTTGGTCAGCGCGACGTTGACGATGCTCGTGTCGACGACCTCGAGCAGCGCGCCGAGCGCGACCGCGACCGCGACCAGCCACTTGTTGACGCCCGGCGGCGGGCCGTCGTCGACGGTGACGGCGGTTGCGATCGCCATTACTTGCCGCGGACGTCGACGGTGGCGTCGACGTTCATCCCGGTGCGCAGCACCAGGCCCTTGGGCAGATCGGTCAGCTTGATCCGGACCGGCACGCGCTGCACGACCTTGGTGAAGTTACCGCTGGCGTTGTCCGGCGGCAGCAGCGTGAACCGCGAGCCGGTGCCGCTCGAGATGCTCTCGACCGTGCCGTGCAGGTCCTCGCCGGAGAACGCGTCGACGCTGACCGTCACCGGCTGGCCCTCGTGCATCTCGGCGACCTGGGTCTCCTTGTAGTTGGCCGTGACCCAGCGCGCGTCGGTGACCAGCTGGCCGACCGCCTGGCCCGGGCCGAGCTGCTGGCCGACGTTGATCGACTTCTTCGAGATCACGCCGTCCTGCGGCGCGACGATCTTGGCGTAGCTGAGGTTCAGCGCGGCGAGGTCGCGCATCGCCTGGGCGACCTTGACGTCGGCCTTGGCGGCGTCGGCCTGGGCGTGGGCCTGCTTGACCGAGCTCGACACGTCGTCGTTCTGGTTGGCGCGCGCGCTGGCCTCCTCGACCCGGCTGCGCGCGGCGACCACGCCCGACTGCAGGGTCGCGATCCGCGCCTTGGCCAGATCGATGCTCGACTGTGCCAGGCGATACTGGGTCTCGGCGCGATCGAGCTCGGCCTTGATCCCGGCGTTGGCCTCGGCGAGCCGGCGCTGGCGATCGACGTCGTTCTTGGCCTGGGCGAGCTGGGTCTCGGCCGAGGTCAGCTGAGCCTGGCCCTCGACCAGCTGCGCCGCCTCGGTGCGCTCGCCGACCGACGCGCCGCTCAGGTTGGCGCGCGCCGCCGACTTGTTGCCGACCGCGTTGCGCTCGGCGATCGCCGCGTTGGCCTCGGCCGCGTCGGCCTGCGCGGTCGCCTTGGCCAGCGACGCCTCGGCCTGCGCGAGCCGGGCGACCAGCGTCGCGTCGTCGAGCTCGGCGAGCACGTCGCCGGCCTTGACCCGCTGGTTCTCGACGAACAGGACCTTCTTGACCACGCCGTCGACGCGGGCCGGCACCAGCACGACGTCGGCGTCGATCTGCGCGTCGTCGGTCGACTCGCGGCCGTGCCGCAGCACCCAGAACACGCCGCCGCCGATCACGGCGACGATCGCGACGCCGAGCAGCGCCACGTTGCGCTTGCTCTTGGGCCGCTTGGGAGGTTGGAGGAGCGCGGGGTCTTCGCTTACTGCCACGGTGAGTTGCATTTAATCACAGCCGGCGATTACCGCAACCGGGAGTTGCGTTAGATTGAGGCTCCCTGTGCCGGGCTGACACCGAAACCATGCTCGTTCGTAAGATCTCCGAGCCCAAGTTCGGCGGCGTGCGCACCGGCGGCCGCAGCGCGCGCGTCGTCGATCAGGTGCTGACCACGACGGTCCGGCTGCTCGGCGAGCACGGCTACCGCGCGCTGCGCATCGACGAGGTCGCGGCCAGCTCCGGCGTCAACAAGACGACGATCTACCGCCGGTGGCCGACCAAGAGCCAGCTGGTCGCGGCCGCGCTGCGCGAGCACCACGTCCCGGCCCCGGTCCGCGACACCGGCGACCTCGAGCGCGACCTGACCGACATGTTCGTCGAGTCGCTGTCGACCGTCGATCTCCGGCTGACCCGCGGCCTCATGCGGATGACCCTACTCGAGCAGCACGACCCCGAGGTCGAGGCGATCCGCGGCGAGATCCGCGAGCGCTTCAACGCCAGCCGCCGGGTCCGGTTCGAGGCCGCGATCGCGCGCGGCGAGCTGCCGCCGCGCACCGACATCATGCTGGTGCTCAGCATGCTGTCGTCGACGATCTACACCCGGCTGCTCGCGATCGTCGAGCCGCCGTCGCGCGCGGTCGTGTCCGACATCGTGCGGATCGTGATCGCCGGCGCGCGGGTCCGGTGGACGCCCCGAAACGCCGTGCGGGCGCCGAAGCGCCCACGCTGAGCGACCGAGCCGCGATCAGTTCAGGTGCGTGTCGGGCTGCTGGACGCAGTAGACCGGCAGCTGCGCGGAGCAGGTGAAGGTGCCGCTGTTGGTCCAGTTCGGGTTGCTCGCGGTCGCGTTGATCCCGGCGGTCGAGGTATCGCCGCTGTTGGTCGACGTCCAGTTGAGGCAGTTGCTGCCCTTGGTGCCGTCGCCGTTGGTCCCGGTGAACACCGCCGACACGCCGTTGAACGCGTTGTTCTCGTCGGTGCGGACGGCGTTGAGCAGGTCGATGCTGTACAGCTCGGCCTTATTGCGCGCGATCGGCATGCCGTCGACCCGGATGTACGGCGCGTCGATCAGCCGGTCGCGGGTGTTGATCTCGTCGAACGCGACCAGCGCGTGGTAGGTGCCGGTCGGCACCACCGCGCTCGGCGCATCGGCGAGGTTCTGACAGAAGTCATCGGCGATCTGCCACTGGCCGGCGAACGTGTTGCCGGCGACCGGCTGGCTCGACACGAACATCACCATCGGCGGGTCGATCCAGGTATTGACCGTCGTGGTGCTCTGCACGCTGCCGGCGTCGAGCATGGTCAGCACGAGCTGGCAGCTGGTCACGCTCAGCGGCTGGCTCGCCGGCGCGGTGTAGGTGACGGTCCGGTTCGCGCTGTCGCCCTGGTTGATGTCGAGGTCCTCGGGCGGGGCGTCGAACGTGCCGCCGCACGTGTCGCTCCAGCTGACGTGGACGTGCATTGTCGCCGGGGTCCACGGCTGGACCGGGTTGGTCAGCGTGTAGCTGATCTGGCTGGTGCCGCCCGG
>DASWOO010000415.1:0-5354 GCA_036404335.1 Kofleriaceae bacterium | reverse complement strand
GACCAGCTCGACCCGGCGCCACACCGCGTCGCGGCTCCAGTAGCCCATGACCTCGACATGGACATCGGCGCCGGACTTGGCGTGGGTCAGCGTCAGATCCGGCACGCACACGCCGTGGCCCGGCAGGTCGAGCAGCGCGGTCGCGGCCTTGGCCCGCCACGGCGAGCCCGACGCCCCGATCGCGTCGATCAGCGCCTGGACCTCGTCGGACACGTGCGGCCCGGTGGCGTCGTCGGGCTCGCCCATGCCCTCGAGCTTGCAGCGCAGCGGGCGGCGCTCGGCGCCCCACCGGATCTCGGCGTCGAGCGACCAGTGGTCGAGCTCGCGGATCGCCGGCAGCGCTAGCGCGAGCGCCAGGCCGTAGCGGGTCGACGATTCGAACAGCGAGAACGGCCCGTCGAGCTCGAGGCGATAGCCGCCCTTGTCGCGCGGCGCGATCGTGTAGAGCAGCCGCAGGAACTTCAGCTTGCGGAACAGCGTGCGATACGCGCCGGGGTGCGCGGCCTTGACCTCGACGACCACCCGCACCGCGCGCAGCAGCACCGCCTGGCCCTGCGCCAGCTCGTAGGCCTCGACCAGCCGCACCGGCGAGCACCGCGCGACCTCGGTCACGACGTGGGCCTCGCGCAGATCGGCGTACAGCCCGCGCTCGACGTCGTCGGTGGTGATCCCGCGCGCCTCGGCGACCGCCGCGATCACCTGGGCGCGCGCGAACGTGCCGCCCTCGCCGGTCAGCTCCCACACCCGCTGCGACACCGTGAACACGTCGTGCCGCAGCGCCTCGGGATCGATCGGCACGGCCTCGGCCAGCTCGCACCGATCCCACACCAGCTTGGCCAGGCCCTCGGCGAGCTTGCGATCGCGCGCGCCGCCGACCACGGCGTCGACGACCTCTTCGAGCTCCGCCCGGGTCTTGCCGACGTGGGCCTCGGCCAGCGCCAGCAGCGCCTTGGCCAGCTCGAGCGCGTCGGCCCGGCCGTCCTTGTCGAGCGGCTGCAGCTTCAGCTCGTCGCCGCGCCGCCGGGCGCGCACCAGGTCAGCGGTAAGCAACGTGCTCCCTCCGGCGATCGCTGGTGTGCTGCTCGGCCGTGCCGGCGGTGATCAGCTCGTACATCACGGCGCGCTTGCCCTCCTGCTGTCGCAGCACGCGGCCGAGCCGCTGGACGTGCTCGCGCACCGCGCCCGACCCCGAGATCACGATCGCGACGCTGGCCGACGGGATATCGACGCCCTCGTTGAGCACCTTCGACGTCACCAGCGCGCGGTACGTGCCGTCGGCCAGCCGGGCCAGCAGCGCGCTGCGCTCCTTGACCTTGGTCTGGTGGGTGATGGCCGGGATCAGGAACCGGCGCGACACCTCGTAGCAGGTCGCGTTGTCCTGGGTGAACAGCAGCGCGCGCTCGGCGTGGTGGCGCGCCAGCAGGACCTCGACGTAATCGAGCTTGGCCGGCGCGCAGAACGCGAGCTGGCGCTGCCGGCGGTACGCGGCCATCGCGCGGCGGCCGTCGGGCGTGCGGGCCGACAGCATGATGAACTCCGCCCAGCCCCGCGAGTCCGACATCCGGATGCCGTTCTTGACCACGAACTCGCGGTACGTCGCGCGCTCGGCGTCGTACTCGGTGCGCTCGGCCGGCGACAGCTCGACGTCGACCCGCTCGGTGTCGTACTCGGCGAGGAAGTCGCCGGCGAGGTCGGTGATCTCCTTGCGGTACGCGACCGGGCCGACCAGCTCGTCGAGGATCGCCTCGCGATCCGGCGTGGCCGACAGCCCGAGCCGGAACGGCGCGATCGCCGCGCGCGCGGCGAGCGCGTACGACGTCGCCGGCAGGTGGTGGCACTCGTCGAACACGACCAGGCCGAACTGGTTGCCGAGCCGCTCCATGTGCAGGTAGGCCGAGTCGTAGGTCGTGACCGTCAGCGGCTGGACGTCGTAGTCGCCGCCGCCGATCACGCCGACCTCGACGCCGAACGTGGCGCGCAGCAGGTCGTACCACTGGCGCACCAGATCCAGGGTCGGCGCGACGACCAGGGTCGCGCGGCGCTTGGCGTCGATCGCCATGCACGCCAGCTGCGACTTGCCCGCGCCGGTCGGCAGCACGACCACGCCGCGGCTGCGCTGGTTCTGCCAGGCGTCGAGCGCCTCGGTCTGGTACGGCCGGGGCGCGCGGCGGATCTGCATGCCGCGCTCGAGCGTGGCGTAGGCCCGCGCGCGATCGTCGTGCTCGAGCTTGTCGCGGACCAGGCCGCGCACGACCTCGGCGTACGCGATCGCCGGCGCGCGGTGGCACGCGGCGCGCGCGTCCCACTGACAGCCCGCGGGCGCGGGCGCGTCGGCCGGCAGCCCGCGCAGCTCGAGCGTCCCGGCGACGAAGGTCAGCTGCAGCGCCACGATGACCTATCTACCAAACTTCTTCTTGATGCCGTAGGTCTGGATCTTGTGAACCAGCGTGCGGAGCGGCAGGCCGAGCGTCCTGGCGGCCTCGGTCTGGTTGCCATCGTGCTTGTGGAGCGCGCGCAGGATCAGCTCGGTCTCGTAGCGCCGGACGTGCTCCTTGTAGTCCCCGGGCTGGAGCGCCTCGGCGGGCTCGCCCGGCGCGGGCGCCTGCGGTAACCGGGCGCCGCGCACGCGGTCGGTCAGATCCTCGGGCATGATCGCGGTGCCCTCGGCGAGCACGACGGCGCGCTCGATCACGTTGCGCAGCTCGCGGACGTTGCCCGGCCAGGCGTAGGCCTCGAGCGCGGCCAGCGCGGCGGCGTCGATCGAGCGGACCTGGCCGCCCGACTGCTTGCGCGCCTCCTTGAGGAACCGCTCGGCGAGCGGCCGGATCTCGTCGACGCGCTCGCGCAGCGGCGGCAGGCGCAGCGCGACGGTGTTGAGCCGGTACAGCAGGTCCTGCCGGAACCGGCCGGCGGCGACCATGTCCTCGATGTCGCGGTGGGTCGCGGCGATGACGCGGACGTCGACGGCGATCTCGCGCTCGCCGCCGACCCGGGTCAGCTGGCGGGTCTCGAGCACGCGGAGCAGCGCGGCCTGGGCCGACGCCGCGAGCTCGCCGATCTCGTCGAGCAGCACGGTGCCGCCGTCCGCCTGCTCGAAGATGCCGCGCGCCTGCTTGTCGGCGCCGGTGAACGCGCCCTGCTCGTGGCCGAACAGCACGCTCTCGATCAGCGTGCCGGGGATCGCCGCGCAGTTGATGCTGCGCAGCGGCGCCTTGCGGCGCGGGCCGGCGTCGTGGATCGCGCGGGCCAGGACCTCCTTGCCGGTCCCGGTCTCGCCGTTGACCAGCACGGTGATCGACGACTGCGCGAGCCGCTTGACCGTGGCCATGACCTCCTTCATCGCCGGGTTCTTGACCACGACGCCGCCGGGATCCGGGTCGGCTCTCGACGGTACGCCGGTGCGCAGCGCGCCCTGGACCGCGGCGATCAGCTCGTCGACCGAGCTGCCGTCGGCGGGGAAGCTCGCGACGCCCGCGGTCAGCGGTGGCTCGCCGCCCGAGAGCTGCTGCGCGACCAGCCGCGCCGCCTCGGGCGCCAGCTCGGGCAGGGCGATCAGCACGGCGGCCGGGCCGTAGATCCCGACGCGGTCGACCGGCCGCAGCGCCATGCGCAGCCGGCTCGCCCACCGGCTGACATGCCCGGCTTGATCGCCCCCGCCGGGGCCGCCGCCGCGGCCGCTGCGGACCATGACCAGCGCCAGCGGTCGCTGGAAGGTCCGCGCCCGGGTGATCTCGTCGGCGAGCGCGGCGACGAACCGGTCGTGGCCGTCGAACCCGCGCAGCTCCTCGTCGACCGACGAGATGACATGCACTGACACCATGACCGGGCCTATCGCGATCTCGTCGCCGGGCAGGACCAGCGCCCGGTCGATCGCCAGGCCGTTCTTCTTCGTGCCGTTGGTGCTCTGCAGGTCCTCGACCCAGATCCCGTGATCGTCCCAGGTGAACCGCGCGTGCTGGCGCGACAACCCGAGGTCGGGGATCTCGACGTCGGCCGGCGCCGCGCGGCCGACCACGAGCGGCCGGCCCTTCTCGAGCTGGCCGACCATCGCGCCATCGCGGTGATAGAACACCAGCGTCGTCCGCGCGTGCAGCACGGTGTCGCCGCCTTTGAGCGTCGTGCGATCCAGGGGCTTGCTCACGAAGTTTTGCTCGGGTGGTCTTGCGCGATCGCGCAAGATCTTGCGTGCGTAGCATCGCTCAACTGCACGAAATTACAAGAGGCACACATGTGGCGCGGGGGTTGCCTAAGTGTTCCTGCACGACAACGTTTCACCCGGAGAGCCAATCCATGTTTGCAGGTCTCATCACCATCGCCGGCGGCATCCTCGCTGCCTCGTCGCTCATCATTGCTCGCAAGCCCAACGCCAAGGATCTGATCGACAAGCTGACCCCGTACCAGGGCTGGATCGGCCTGGTGATGTTCTTCTGGGGCGTGTGGGAGACGCTCGGCGCGCTCCGCTCGATCGGGATGATCGCGCACGCGCCGCTGCTGTGGACGTTCGCGACCGCCAGCGCCGTCGCCGACCTCGTCGTCGGGTTCCTGCTCGGCTTCGGCCTGATCACCAAGTACGCGCTCGGCAAGAGCCCGGCGGCGATGGCGCGCGGCCAGCAGCTCCGGGCGAGGCTCGCGCCGCTGCAGGGCAGCTTCGGCTTGCTCGCGATCGCGATGGGTGTGCTGTATCTCGTCTGGCTGTACATCCTGTGAGACGGGTTCCGTAGTCAGGTCTCATCGAACGCGACGCCAGGCGCGCTTGTCCTCGCCGCCGCCGCTCTGGGATAAGATTGCGATCGAGATGGCCAACGCTGACAAGAGGAAGCAGTCGCTGTATTTCCCCGAGGACATGCTCAAAGAGATTCAGCACGAGGCCCAGCGCCTCGACCGATCGCTGTCCTGGATCGTCCAGCAAGGCTGGAAGCTGGCCCGCGAGCGCATGAAGGCATTCCCTGCGAGCAACGATGATCCGGACTCGATCCCGGATCCGCGCGAAGAGACCTAGAACAACATCACGTCGCCGGCCTGTGGCTCGCCGAGGTCGACCCTGCCGTGGTCGACCTCGACGTCGTCGGCACCGAGCGTGGTGTGGGCCGCGCGCGCGACGTCGACCTCGACCCCGAGGTCGGATCGCGGCCAGCGCGTGGTCGCTCTCGGCCAGCGGGTCGCGACCGCGGCGCGCAGCTCGCTGACCTACAGGTCCACCGCGTCGATCTGCTCACGGGCCTCGACCGCGAAGCTCTCGGCGATGCGGGCGAGCGACTTATCGACCGGACCTGATCGGCGACCGCGGCGACCTGCACGGCGTGCTCGGACACGGCCCTGCTGACGCTCGCCGAGTGCTGGCGGACGTGCTCGGA
>DASWOO010000414.1:0-12895 GCA_036404335.1 Kofleriaceae bacterium | reverse complement strand
CGCTCGACCTCGATCGTGAAGTCGACGTGGCCGGGCGTGTCGATCAGGTGGAGGCGGTGGCCCTGCCAGTCGCAGGTCACCGCCGCCGCCAGGATCGTGATGCCCTTCTCCTGCTCGATCGGGTGGAAGTCGGTCGTGGCTGTGCCGTCGTGGACCTCGCCGACCGCGTGGATCCGCCCGGTGTGAAACAGCACGCGCTCGGTGAGCGTGGTCTTGCCGGCATCGACGTGGGCGATGATGCCGAGGTTGCGAATCCGGTCGATATCGAATCTGCGGGACATGGAAACTCTCCGTGAGCCAGACGCGTGGCGACACGCCGAGCGCCTGCGCGCTCGCGTCTTCGCGTGTCGGATCGCATGGGACCCGCGGGCTGGAGCATGGCCGCACCGGCGTCGTGACGACGACGCCGCGCGGCCGGGCTTCCGAGGAAGCGTGCTCCGCCGCGGCCTAGCGACGGCCCGGGAACACGGACAGGAGGCAGTAGTCCGTCGCGCACACGCGGGCCGCAAGGGCGGCCGCCGCGGGGCGATCGAGCCTATGCAGGTGCAGTGTCATGACAAGCCTCAGCGCGACAAACTAGAGTGCTCGGTGCCGATTGTCAATGATGCAATGCGGTGGTGCCCGCGCCGCGATTTGCTACCGTCGCGCGCATGCGCCCCTGGATCATCCCCGTGCTCGCCGCGCTCGCCTGGCTCGCGGCGGCGTGCAGCGGCCCGGTGTCACCGCCGATCTACGGCCGCCACTCGCTCGACAGCGCCCACGACGACCAGGGCCCGGTCACCCAGCGGCCGCCGGTCAACGCCCCGCCCGATCCGATCGGCACGACCCGCCCGGGCGACCGCAGCTGCGGCGAGAGCCGCGACTGCAAGCCGGGCGACGCCTGCTTCGCGCCCGACTTCGAGCCCGTGATCTCGACCGCCTGCCGCGGCGACGCCGGCTGCGCGGCCGATCAGGTCTGCGAGAAATCCGGCTGCACGGCAGCCTGCACTGACACCAGCTGCCCGCTGGGCAAGATCTGCCGGCGGGGCGGCCACTGCGTGCCCGTGCCGTGCACCGAACCCGGCGCGCCTGCCTGCCCACTCAACTCCCGGTGCAACGGCAGCTCGGGCAACTGCGACCGCATGGGGTGCCGCGCGCGGGCCGAATGCGACGTCGGCGCGTGCTTCCAGGGCCGGTGCTACGGCCACGACGCCTACTGCATGCCGCTCGGCTACGGCAGCGGCGGCGGCTCGGCCGTCATCCACTGACCCGTCGAGGCGGCAGAAATCGCCCGGCACACGCTTGACTTCGCCGGCTGTACCATCTATCTACCTTCACCTCGGAAGCGTAGGGCGAATAGCTCAGCGGAAGAGCGTCGCCCTTACAAGGCGGTGGTCGTAGGTTCGAACCCTACTTCGCCCACTGAAAACTCAATGATTCTGGAGCGGTAGTTAAGTCGGTTATAACGCCGGCCTGTCACGCCGGAGGCCGCGGGTTCAAGTCCCGTCCGCTCCGCCAGAGCCCCGAAGGAAACTTCGGGGCTTCGGTTTTTTTCGGGCCCTGGATCCAGGCCGGTTCGGGCCCATCCGACCCGTCTTGGAACCGGGCCGTCCTCGCGGAACTATGCCGCGCGCTTGATCGACATCTTGCCCGCGTCGACCGCGGTGATCTCCCACTCCTCCGCGGTGGAGGTGTAGACCGCTGTCCCGACCTTGAGCTGGGACGAGGCGTCGATCGGCGGGTAGTCCTCCCGCTCAGGCGACGGTCAGCCAGCCGGAGCGCACGTTCTTCTGGCCGGCCTCGAACGCGACGGTGATCGTCTCGCCGGCGACCGACAGCACGGCGCCGGCGCCGAACCGGCGATGCTTGACCTGCGCGCCGACCTGCGGCACCACGCGCGGCAGCTTGGCCGGGCTCGCCGGCTTGGCCGCGGCTCGCTTGCGCGCCGGCTTGGGCGCCGGCTGGTGCACGGCGTCGAGGTCGGCCGCGGCGCCGCTCTCGCAATTGTCGCAGTGGCCGCAGCGCTCGGGCGCTTGCTCGCCGAAGTACGCCTTGATCCGCTGGCCGCGGCACGCCATCGATTGTATGTACTCGACCAGCGCGTCGAGCCGCGCGCGATCGCCGCGGTGGCGGGTCTCGTACTCGCCGAGGAACGCCGCGAGCTCGTCGTCATCGCGGAACGTCCGCGACGCGCGCAGCTTGCCGCGGCGCCGGCTGGCGATGCCCATGCTCTCGAGCAGCGCGGCGACGACCTGGGCGCGGCGCGGCGCGATGCCGGCGATCTCGCCGAGCTCGGCGATCGGCGCGTAGTCGGCGCGCTCGACGGCGGCTTGATAGAACCGCCGGCACTCGTCGCGCGACGGATACTTGCCGACCAGGAAGTAGCTCTGGATCCGGCGATCCTCGACGCGATAGAAGATCACGACCCGCGCCGGCTGGCCGTCGCGCCCCGCGCGCCCCGCCTCCTGGACGTAGCTCTCGAGCGAGTCGGGGAAGTTCCAGTGGACCACGAACCGCAGGTCCTGCTTGTCGATGCCCATGCCGAACGCCTTGGTCGCGACCATGACCCGCAGCTCGCCCGCCATGAACCGGGCCTGCGTGTCCTGGCGCTCGCGCGACGTGAGCTTGCCGTGATAGCGCCCGGCCGTGATGCCCTTGGCGACCAGCTGGGCGTGGAGCTCGTCGGCCGCCTTGGTCGTCGCCAGGTAGACGATCCCGGCGCCCGGGACAGCGGCGAGCAGGCGATCGAGCTCCTCGTGCTTGACGGTCTCGTTGACCGTGCGGCGGACCTCGAACTGCAGGTTGTCGCGGTCGATGCCGGTCCGCACGATCACCGGCTCGCGCAGCCCGAGCTGGCGGATCACGTCCTCGGTGATCTCCGGCGTGGCGGTCGCGGTCACCGCGAGCACCGGCGGCGAGCCGAGCTGCTTGACCGCGTCGCGCAGGTGGAGATAGGCCGGGCGGAAGTCGTGGCCCCACTGCGAGACGCAGTGCGCCTCGTCTACGACAAACAACGAGACGCCGCGCCGCGCCAGGATCTCGAGGTACGCGGCGTTCTCCAGCCGCTCGGGCGTGACATAGATGAGCTCGGGCTCGCCGTCGCGAATCCGCTCGGCGGCCTCGCGCGCCTCGTGCGCCGAGAGCGTGGAGTCGATGCGCGCGACCGCGACGTCGACCTCCTCGAGCTTGTCGGTCTGGTCCTTCATCAGCGCGAGCAGCGGTGACACGACGACCGTCGCCTTGGGCAGGAACATCGCAGGCAGCTGGAAGCACAGCGACTTCCCGGCGCCCGTGGGCAGCACGCCGATCGCGTCCTTGCCGTCGAGCACCGCGCGCAGCAGCTCGGGTTGCCCGTCTCGAAGCTCGTCGATCCCGAACCGGTCACGCGCCTCGGACATCAGGCGCGACCAGGACACGTTGCAGCTCATGACCGCCAGCTTTGCAGCGCGCGTGCCGAATCGCGGCATGCTTGATGCAACCTATCTTACAATGCCGAAGAAACGACCTTCTACCAACCTGCTGAAGGGCCGCGTGCTGTCACACAACGTCAGCCCCAAGGGTCACGTCGAGGGCATCCTCGTCGAGAGCGAGGACCGCGTGATCCAGGTCAACTATCCCAAGCACACCGCGACCGACCTCGCGAAGCGCCTGCCGATCGGCAGCGCCGTCGAGCTCACGGTCGAGCTGGAGGACGGCGAGCACGACCATCCGGTCTACGTCACGCGTGACATTTCCGCGCAGGCGAGCGGCAAGGTGGTCCGGTTCAACTACGCTCTGCACGGCGAGGTCAACGGGTACCACCTCGACGACGGGACGTTCGTGCACGTCAAGCCGGATGGCGCGCGGCGCTACAAGGTCGCGATCGGCGACCGGATCGTCGCCACCGGCGAGTGCCGCCAGGGGACCGACGCGGTCGTGATGGAGGCCGAGCAGGTGACCAAGGCGTCGAAGGCGCACCCGATGCAGACCCGCCGCGCCGCGGTCATGTCATGAGTCAGCGCCAGCCGAACGCGTGCTCGTAGCTGCCGATGACCTGCACCAGGCCGGTGCGGTCTTTGAGCGCGAGCGACAGGTGGCCGTCCTGCGACACGATGATCGCGGCGGCCTCGCGCGGCTGGCGCATACAGTAGATGACGCCGGCCGGGTGGCGCGTGCCGGTGAACGACGACAGATCATCGCTGTGGTGGTTGCCGGTGTACGGGTGTAGGTGACCAAAGCTGGCCTGCGGCGCCTCGCCCTCGATGACCTGGACGCCGAAGCCGCGGACGCGCAGGTCGGTGTCGATCAGGAGCGCGTTGTCGACCGCGGTCAGCCGCGCGACCAGCTCGATCGCCTCGGCGAACGCGATCTGGTCTTCATCGCGCACCGAGACCCGGCCGTCCGGCGAGCGCGGCCGCGAGCCCTTGAGCCGGGCGAGCGCCTGCTCGGCGGCGACGTCGCGCACGACCTGGGCGTAGCGCTTGACCAGGACGTCGGCGCCGAGGTCGACCGGGTAGTGGACGCGCACGCCGTGCGGCTCCGGGAGCTCGGCCGGCATCACCAGGATCATGCCGCCGTGGCGGTGGCCGAGCACCTGGATCGCGATGCGCGCGATCACCGTCGCGCGCAGGTCGACGCCCATCGCCGACGCGTTGGCGCTCCACGCCGCGAACGTCTGGGTCAGCCAGCGCGCCGGGGCATGCACGTCGTGGTCGCCGCCGAGCAGCACGATCTCGCCGCGCGCGTACAGCGCCCGCGGCACGCCGGCGTAGTCGACGCGCAGCACACCGGCGTCGAGCGCGCGGATCGTCAGCGGCTGGTGCGCGGCCGCCGTGCGCTCGAGGATCGCCCACGCCACGATGTGGTCGCCGTCGGGCCGCAGCGCGAGGGCCGTGGCCTCGCCCCAGGTCGCCGGCGCGAGCTTGGCGAGGTTCTTCGGCGTCAGCCGCACCGGGTGCGCGAGCGTGACCACCGCGGCGCAGTCCCGCGAGTCGAGCTGCCAGGCCACGCCGAAGTCGACCCGCCGGGCCTCCTCCTCGTGCAGGCTCGCGAAGAACATCGCCTCGATCAGCGCGGTCAGCTGCGCCGGGCTCGGGAGCACCAGGCTGGCCACCTGGAATTGCCCGAGGTGGCTCGCGAGCGCGGCGACAAACTCACCGGGTGAGGCCAGGCGTTCTTCGTTCACGGTGGCGCGAAGGTAGCACCGGCCGACGGCACCCGTCGTGCAAAGGCCCGGGCCGTGCCTGATCGCCAACAGCAGCTCCACAAGCTGCGCATGCTGAAGATGGCGCGCAGCGCCCACGCCTACGTGCGCGGTAGCACGGAGCAGTTCTACGCGTGGATCGCGTCCGCCGGCGGCATGCAGCTGCCGGCCGGCCCGCCGGTCTGGATCTGCGGCGACTGCCACGTCGGCAACCTGGGGCCGATCGGCCGCGCCAAGGGCCCGACGGTGATCGAGATTCGCGATCTCGACCAGGCGACGATCGGCAACCCGGCGTTCGACCTGGTCCGGCTCGGGCTATCGCTGGCGATGGCGTCGCGCAGCTCGCTCTTGCCCGGCGTGACCACGGCGCGGATGACCGAGCTGCTGGTCGCCGGCTACGAGCGCGCGTTCGAGGGCGAGATCCCGTCGGAGCGGCCCGACGCCCTGCCCGCGCCGATCAAGCTGGTCATGAAGCGCGCGATCCAGCGCACCAGCGACCTGCTGCTCGGCGAGCGGCTCGGCCGCCGAACGCGCGGGTTCAAGCTCGGCCGCAGGTTCTGGCCGCTGACCGACGACGAGCGCGCCGAGGTCGAGCGCCAGATCAGCACCGAGGCGATCCGGCGGCTCGTGACCAAGCTCGAGGACCGCGCCGATGATGGCAAGCTGACGCTGGTCGACGCGGCGTACTGGGTCAAGGGCTGCAGCTCGCTCGGGCTGTGGCGCGGCGCCGCGCTTGTCGAGCTGGAGGATCCGGCGCGCAAGAAGGGCGAGCGGCGCAGCCTGTGCCTGCTCGACTTCAAGCAGGCGACCGAGGCCGTGGCGCCGGTCGAGCGCACCGCCGATGTCCCCGACGATCCGGCCGAGCGGGTGCGCGAGGCGGCGCGGCGGATCGCCCCGGCGCTCGGCGAGCGCATGGTCGCGACCAAGCTGCTCGGTCACTCGGTGTTCGTCCGCGAGCTCCTGCCCCAGGACCTCAAGGTCGAGCTCGACCAGATCTCGCGCGAGGACGGCCGCACCGTGGCCCACTACCTCGGCCTGGTCGTCGGCCGAGCCCACGCGCGCCAGCTCGCGCCCGAGGCCCGCGGCCAGTGGCTGGCCGAGCTCCAGGGCTACCGCACCAAGAACATCGACGCGCCGAGCTGGCTGTGGCACGCGGTGGTCGATCTGGTCGGCATGCACGAGCGCGGTTACCTCGAGCACTGCCGGCGCTACGCCCTCGCCTACGACGAGTAAGCCCGCGCGCTTCGCGCACATGTGCCCTGCCGCCCGGCGATTTGCGCTGCAAGTCCCGATGACGCACGCGGACGAGCCCGGCACAGCGCGTGCTTGGCTCCGCTGCGATGCCGAACAACGACTTGACCCCTCCCGCCGCCGAGCCCACCGATGACAACAAGGTGAAAGAAGCGCTCGACCAGGGCGCGGAGACCATCGACGCGGTCAAGGCCAAGGTCCTCGAGATGAAGGACGAGGCGGTGGCGCGCGGCACCGACTTCCTGGATGGCCTGACCGGCGTGATCCAGGCGAACCCCCTGCCCGCGATCGCGATCGCGGCCGGGCTCGGCGCGCTGTGGCTGCTCGGCGGTCGGCGCTGAGCCCATGGCGGCGCCGACGGAAGCCGAGCTGACCGCCCGGGTCACCGAGCGGCTGCGCCGGGATCACCCCGACCCGAAGATGCGCGCCCAGCTGTACGCGAGCGACAAGCTGCCCGGGTACGTCGCTGAGCTGACGCGCGACTGCGATGACGAGGCGATGATCGCGCGGGTTGTCGCGGGAGTGCGCGCGGCGGAGGACGGCCAGCCCGCGTGAGCCGAGCCCCAACGTCGGGCTAACCCGCAGCGCCCTGTAATCGGCTCCGATCGGGCCGATACCGAGCATATGCCGCTGCTGGCGATTCTAGCCACCGAGGAGCAGGCGCGTCTCGAAGCCCTGCGGGAGTGCCGCATCCTCAACAGCGATCCGGACCCGGAGTTCGACACGCTGGTCGCCCACGCGGGCCGGTTAACCCGGTCGCCGATCGCGCTGCTCAGCCTGGTAGACGAGAGCCGCCAGTGGTTCAAGGCCCGGATCGGGGTGAGCGCGACACACACCCCGCGCAGCCTGTCGTTCTGCGCGCATACGATCCGCCAGATGACCCCGATGATCGTCAGCGACGCGCGGCTCGATCCGAGGTTCGCTGATAACCCGCTGGTCACCGGCGATCCGTACATCGTGTTCTATGCTGGCTGGCCGCTGATCACTCCCGACGGCCACGCGCTCGGCAGCCTGTGCGTCATCGACCACGAGCCACGCGTGCTGACCGCGACGCAGCAGGAGGCGATGGCCCTGCTCGCCCGCCAGGTCGTGCTGTCGCTCGAGCTGCGGCGCGCCGTGTCGCGCGGTGCCGAGATCGTCTCGCCGCTGTCCGAGCTGGCGACGCGCGAGGCCGAGCGCGAGGCGGGTCAGGCCGCGCGGACCCGGATGGCGCAGCTGATCGTCCACGACCTGAAGAACCCGCTGACCGTGATCGGCGCCAACGCGACGTACGTGCTCGAGTCCGGCACCGTCGATCCATCGTCGGCGGACGCGCTGCGCGACGTCCTCGGCGCCGCCGCGCGGATGCAGGCGATGCTGCTCGACCTACTCGACACCAGCCGCGAGGCCGCCGGCGACGGCAAGCTGATCGCCCGCAAGCGCCCCGTCGAGCTCGCGGCGCTGGTCAGCTCGGTCGTCGGCCACAGCCCGCGGCTCGACGTCGACGTCGACCCGGAGCTGACCCTGACCGCCGACCCCTCGCTCCTGACCCGGCTGCTCGAGAACCTGCTCGACAACGCCCAGCGCCACGCGCCGTCCGGCAGCGCGATCACGATCTCCGCCCAGCGGACGCGCGACGGCGTGCTGCTGTCGGTCGCCGACCTCGGCCCGGGCATCGCCGACCTGCACAAGCATCGGATCTTCGACCGCTATGTCCAGCTCGACGCCAGCACCAAGCGCACCGGCCGCGGCCTGGGCCTGGTGTTCTGCAAGCTCGCCGCCGAGGCCCACGACGGCGCGATCTACGTCGAGGACAACCGGCCGCGCGGCGCCCGGTTCTGCGTGAGCCTGCCCGACCGGTAGCCGGCGCGAGGCTTGCTTGCCTCTGCCGCGATGTCTACGCCTGGCAACGCGACCACCCCGATCTGGCAGCAGCACGCCGAGCTCCCGGTCTACGATCATGCAGTTCCCGCGGAGCTTGCGACCGACGTATGCATCGTCGGCGCCGGCATCTCCGGGCTCAGCGTCGCGTACGCGCTCGTGCGCGGCGGCACGGCCGTGACGGTGGTCGACGATGGCCCGGTCGGCGGCGGCGAGACCGGGCGGACCAGCGCGCACCTGTCCTGTGCGCTGGATGATCGGTTCACCCACCTCGAATCGCTGTTCGGTGAGGACGGCGCGCGGCTCGCCGCCGAGAGCCACCGCGCGGCGATCGACGACATCGAGGAGACGGTCCGCGCCCTGAACATCGATTGCGGCTTCCGCCGGGTCGATGGCTACCTGTTCGCGTCCGGCGCGGGCGGCCAGGCCGAGCTGGTCGCCGAGCTCCACGCGGCCCGGCGCGCCGGGCTCGACGTCGCCGCGGTCGAGCGCGCGCCGCTGCCGTTCGACACGGGGCACTGCCTGCGGTTCGCCAACCAGGCCGAGTTCGAGCCGGTCGCCTATCTGCGCGCGCTCGCGGCGGCGATCGTCGCGGCCGGCGGCCGGATCTACACCGGCGTCCGGGTCGACGCGATCGAGGGCGGCGACGCGCCGCACGTCCAGCTCGCGACCGGCGGCGTGATCCGCGCCAAGGCGATCGTCGATGCGTCGAACGCGTCGATCACCAGCCGCTACGACCTGCCGCTGCGCCAGGCTGCGTACCGCAGCTACGTGATCGGGATCCGGCTCGGCGCCAGCGAGGTCCCGCACGCGCTGTTCTGGGACACCGAGGATCCGTATCACTATCTGCGGCTGACCCGCGGCGCGGACGGCCACGACGTGCTGCTGGTCGGCGGCGCAGATCACCGCACCGGCCAGGGCGACCCGCTGGCCGCGTGGGGCGAGCTCGAGACCTGGACGCGGGCGCGGTTCCCGCAGGCCGGCGCGCTGGTCTGCCGCTGGTCGGGGCAGGTCATGGAGCCCGCCGACGCGCTCGGCTACATCGGCGCCGCCCGCGGCCTGCCGAACGTGTTCGTCGTCAGCGGCGACTCGGGCAACGGCCTGACCAACGGCGCGATCGCCGGGCTGATCCTGCCCGCGCTGATCCGCGACGAGCCGCACCCGTGGGCCGCGCTGTACGCGCCGACCCGCAGCCGGCACCACGGCCTGGTGGCCGCGGCGCAGGAAGCGACCCGGTCGATCGCGCCGTACACCGACTGGCTCGGCCGCGAGGACGTCGGCTCGCTCGCCGAGATCGCGCCCGGCCACGGCGCGGTGCTGCGGCACGGCGCGCACCGCATCGCCGCGTACCGCGAGCCGGACGGCCGCTGCCATCTGCGGTCGGCGCGCTGCCCGCACCTGCACGCCGTCGTGCGCTGGAACCCGGTCGAGCGCTCGTGGGATTGCCCGGCGCACGGCTCGCGGTTCGATCCGTGCGGCGGCGCGATCAACTCGCCGACCGCGCACGATCTGCCGGTGCTCGACGCCGAGCTCGAGGCCGAGGTCCGGACCAGCGAGCCGGGCGCGCTGCAGTTGCACTCGCAGATGCCGCGGCTCGTGCAGGGCGCGTACTACGTCGCGACCGGGCTGTGGCCGCTGATCCATCCGCGCAGCTTCGAGGCGGTCACCGGCCGCGCGCGCCAGGGCTGGCTGGGCCGCGCGCTCGGCGGCGCGATCGCCGTGGCCGGCGCAGCGCTGCTCGCCGATCGCAACGCGCGCCGCCTGGGCCTTGGCACCGCGGCCGCGCTGGGTGTGGCGGGCGTCGCGCTCGCGGTCAGCCGGCGCGGCACGCGTGCGTATTTTGCCGAGGCGGTGCTCGAGGCCGGGTTCGCCGCGGCCTGGCTGAACCAGCCACGCTGACCGCGATCCGTAGTATCAATAGCCGTGGACGCGGTCGCAGCCGTGCAGCGGATCGAGGCCGTGCCGACGATCCTGCGGCTGATCGCCGAGCTCACCGGCCTGCGCCTGTCGATGGTCGCCGAGGTCACCGAGGACCGCTGGCGGTGCTGCGCGGTGCTCGACAAGATGGACTTCGGCCTGCAGCTCCACGGCGAGCTCGATGTCCACACCACGCTGTGCAAGGAGGTCCGCGCCGCCCAGCAGGCGATCGTGATCCCGCACGCCAGCGTCGATACGGTCTACGGCAACCATCCGACGCCCAAGCTCTACCAGTTCGAGAGCTACATCTCGGTCCCGATCTTCCTGCGCGACAAGCGCTACTTCGGCACGCTGTGCGGCCTCGACTCGCGGCCGCTCGACCTGACCGACAAGACCCGCGCGATGTTCGAGGTGTTCGCCGAGCTGATCGGCATCCAGCTCGATCTCGAGATCCAGCACGGCCAGACCACGCGCGCCCTGCTCGACGAGCGCGAGACCGGCGAGCTGCGCGAGCAGTTCATCGCCATGCTCGGCCATGACCTGCGCAACCCGCTCTCGGCGATCCAGCTCGGCACCCAGGTGCTCGCGGCGCGGCAGACCACCGCCGACGCCCCGGTGATCGCGCGGATCGCCCGCAGCACCGGCAAGATGGCGGCGATGGTCGACGACCTGCTCGACTTCACCCGCGGCCGGCTCGGCGGCGGCATGACGCTCGAGCTGACCGACGTCACCGACCTCGACGACCTCCTGCGCGGCGTCATCGACGAGCTCCGCAACCCCGCGCGCCCCGCCATCGAGCTCGACGCCCCCGGCGACCCGCCCCGCCTGCGCTGCGACCGCGGCCGCGTCGGCCAGGCCGTCAGCAACCTCATCGCCAACGCGCTCCAGCACGGCGACCGCATCTCGCCGATCCAGGTCACCCGCCACGCCACCGCCGCCGGCGTCCGCATCGACGTCGCCAACCGCGGCCCCTCGATCCCCGCCGAGCGCCTCGCCTCGATCTTCCAGCCCTACCAGCGCGGCGCCTCCGCCGCCCCGCGCGACGGCCTCGGCCTCGGCCTCTACATCGTCAGCGAGGTCGCCCGCGCCCATCACGGCCACGTCGACTGCACCTCGCGCGACGGCCACACCACGTTCTCGCTCGTCCTGCCGCGCGATCCGGATCGCGCGTAGCGCTACGTCGGCCAGCGCTTGCTGTCGGCGAGCACGGCGGCGACGTGGTCGAGGATCGCGCTGGCCTTGGTGGCGAAGTAGCGGCCGAACTCGGTGAGCACGATGCCGCGGCCGCGGCGCTCGAAGAGCGGCTGGCCGAGCTCGTCCTCGAGCGCCTGGATCTGACGGCTGAGCGGCGGCTGCGAGACGCGGAGCCGCTCGGCGGCGCGCGTGACGTGCTGCTGCTCCGCCACGGCGACGAAGTATTGCAACTGCTGCAAGCTCATCGGGGGCGATCATGCCGCAACTCGCGGTCGGTATCGAGATCGAAAAGGTATTGGACGCCGCCGGCGCGCGGTCGCACGGTGCGCGCATGACCATCACGATCCTGTCGCCCGTCGAGCGCGATCGCATGCGGCGCGCCGGCCGCGCGGCCGCGGCGACCCTGGCGTACGTCGGCGCGCGGCTCGCGCCCGGGATGACCACCGCCGAGATCGATCGGCTGGTGCGCGCCCACACCGACAAGCTCGGCGGCCGGCCGTCGCAGCTCGGCTACCACGGCTTCCCGGCCGCGGTGTGCGTCAGCCGCAACGACATCGTGTGCCACGGCGTGCCGAGCTCGCAGGTGAAGCTGGTGGAGGGCGACATCGTCAACATCGACGTCACGACCGAGCTCGATGGCTACCACGGCGACACCTCGGAGACCTTCGTGATCGGCGCGGCCACGCCGCAGGCCCGCGGCCTCGTCGAGCTCGCCCGCGCCGCGCGCGCCGCCGGCATCGCCGCCGCCCTGCCCGGCGCCCGGCTCGGCGATGTCGGCGCGGCGATCGAGCGCTGCGTCGGCACGGCGGGCAGCATCGTCGAGGTCTACGGCGGCCACGGCATCGGCCGCGCCATGCACATGGACCCGCACGTCCTGCACCTCGGCCGCCCGAACACGGGCCACCGGCTGCGCGAAGGCATGGCGTTCACCATCTAGCCGATGGTCAACGCCGGCACCGCCGCGATCCGCACCGACGCCGACGGCTGGACCGTCCGCACCGCCGACGGCGCGCTGTCCGCCCAGTTCGAGCACACCGTGCTGATCGGCCCGCACGGCCCCGAGATCACGACGGTGCTCGAGTAGGCCGAGCTCGATCGGCGATGACCAGGGGCGCTGTGCTCGAGCGAGGTTGGCGGGCGAGCATGTGGACGGGCTGGTGACCGGCCCGCCGCGCGGCGCCCAGGTCAGTCGTGCGGCCCGCTCACAGCCCATCGCCTCGAGCGTGCGCTACCTCCCGGAGCGAAAAATTCTTTTTCGCGGAGAGACGGAAGAGGAGAGCGGCGCGCCCGGCTCGCTGGCCACGGCTTGTCGCCAGGCGCGATGCACGTGGACGTACGACCATGCCCGATCGCTGGCCGCCCGACGGGCGTGCCGACCGCTGTCCGCCCGGGCGTGCCGACGGATCTGTCGGCAGTGACACGGGTACCGTCGATAAATATCTGCCGTTAAGTCTTGCGGCCATGTCGACGACTGGTAGACACCGAGGATGGGCACGCGGACGCGATCGAGCG
>DASWOO010000413.1:0-6551 GCA_036404335.1 Kofleriaceae bacterium | reverse complement strand
GCGGGCGGCGGCGGCGAGGCCGCGGTAGTCGAGGCTGCAGGCGCCGTCGCTGGTCAGGACGGCGGGGCGCTCGGGGTGCTCGGCGGCGGTGGCGTCGAACCAGTCGACGAGCGAGCGGGGCGCGGCGAGCTCGACGGGCGGGGCGCTGCCGCGGGTCAGGCGGAGGCGCTCGCCGGCGTCGAGCAGCGGCAGGCGGGCCAGCGGCGCGTCGGGCGCGGCGATCGCGCCGTCGAGCAGCCGGACGTAGTGATCGAGGAACGCCGCGGCCTGCGCCGGGTGGAACAGCTGGTGATCGATCTCGAGCGTGGCGCGCAGCCCGGCGGGCCCGGCGTCCTCGACGATCAGGGTCAGCTCGTTCTTGAGCGCCAGGGTGCTCAGCGGCACCGGCGTCACCTCGAGGCCGGCGAGCGCGAGGCCCTCGATCGGCGTGTTCTGCATCGCGAACATCGCCTGGAACAGCGGCGCGCGGCCGTCGTCGCCGCGCCCGGGGCGCAGCTCGCTCGCCACGACGTCGAACGGCAGCTCCTGGTGGGCATAGCCCGCGAGGCAGCGCTCGCGGACCCGGCCGGTCAGCTGGCGCAGCGACGGCTCGCCCGCGGCGTCGACGCGCAGCACCAGCGTGTTGACGAACAGCCCGAGCGTGCCGGTGAACGCGCCGTGCTCGCGGTTGGCGACCGGCGTGCCGATCGCGAGATCGTCGCCGGCCTGGTAGCGCTGGAGCAGCGCCGCGAACCCGGCGAGCAGCGGCATGAACGGCGTCGCGCCCAGGCCGCGGGCGAACGCGGCGACGCGATCGGCGAGCGCGCGCGGCACGAACCGCTCGACGACGCCGGGCTGGGCGGCGCCCGGCGTCCTGGGCAGCTGCCACGCCGGCGGCAGCCCGGCCAACGCGTCGCGCCAGTAGGCGAGGTCCTCGCCGAGCCGCTCCGGGGTCAGCCGCCCGCGCAGCCACTCGCCGTAGTCGGCGTACTGATAGGCGGGCGGCGGCAGCGCGGCCCGGCCGGCATAGCCCGCCATCACCTCGCGCGCGACGATGCCGAGCGACCAGCGATCGCACACGATGTGATGCAGCTCGAGGAACAGCAGCTGATCCCGCGCGCCGAGCCGGTAGAGCCGCGCGCGGACCACCGGGCCGTCGACCAAGTCGAACGGCCGGCGGCTGTCGGCGACGAGCCGGTCGGCCAGCGCGGCGCCGTCGAGGCCGGGGGCGTCGATCGGCTCGAGCACGAGCGGCGCGGCGCCGTGGACCAGCTGGACCAGCTCGCCGTCGAGCTCGCCGAACGTGGTCCGCAGCACCTCGTGGCGCTCGACCAGCGCCGCGAGCGCGGTCGCGAGCGCGGCGGCGTCGACGTCACCGCGCAGCCGGAACGCGAGCGGCACGTTGTAGGCCGGATCGCCGGGTGAGAGCCGGTCGAGCGCCCACAACCGCCGCTGCGGCGGTGTCATCGGGAAGACGAAGACGTCGTCCGCGTCGTTCATTGCGCCTTGACCTTCAACACGCCGCCGGGATCCTTCGTGATCCGGTGCGCCTGGCGGGCCGCGCGCGCCACCGGCTTGGGGGCCGGGCCCGCGCTCGCGCGCAGCGTGTCGATCGCCGTCGCGATGCGCTGGATGTCGGGCTGCTCGAACACCAGGCGCAGCGGCAGGTCGATCTGGAAGTACTCGCGGACCCACGCGATCGCCTGGGTCGCCAGGATCGAGTCGCCGCCGAGCGCGAAGAAGTCGTCGGTGATCCCGACCTGCGACGCGCGCAGCACGCGCTGCCAGATCGCGACCAGGCGGCGCTCGGTGTCGGTGGTCGGCGGCGCGTGCTCGCCGGTGCCGACCTGCTCCTCGGGCTGCGGCAGCGCCGCGCGGTCGATCTTGCCGTGGTGGTTGAGCGGGAACGCCGCGACCACGACGAACCGGTGCGGCACCATGTGCTCGGGCAGCCGGGCCTGGAGGAAGCCGCGCAGCTCGTCGGCCGCGGGCGACGACGCCGCCGCGACGTAGGCGACCAGCCGCGGATCGTCGCTCGGGCCGGGGACGGCGACCACGAGCGCCTCGGCCACCGCCGGGTGCGCGCACAGCGCGGCCTGGATCTCGCCGGGCTCGATGCGGAAGCCGCGGATCTTGATCTGGTGATCGGCGCGGCCGAGGTACTCGAGCGTGCCGTCGGGCTGCCAGCGCGCGAGGTCGCCGGTGCGATACAGCCGGCCGCCCTCGGCGCCGCTCAACGGATCGGGGACGAAGCGCGTGGCGGTCAGCGCGGGCTGGCGGAGGTAGCCGCGGATCACGCCGGCGCCGCCGACGTAGAGCTCGCCGGTCACGCCGGGCGCCACGGGCTGCATCCGGGTGTCGAGCACGTAGATCCGCAGGTGATCGAGCGCGCCGCCGATCACGCTGCCCACGCCGTCGGCGGTGTCGGCCGTGCCGAGCGCGCGATAGGTGACGTGCACCGTGGTCTCGGTGATGCCGAACATGTTGACCAGCCGCGGCGTCGCGTCGGCGTGGCGGCGGTACCAGGGCGCGAGGCTCTGGGGCTGCAGCGCCTCGCCGCCGAACACCACCACGCGCAGTGCGTGCGCGCGCTCGGCGAGCGGGGCCATCAGCGAGCGGAACGCCGACGGGGTCTGGTTGAGCACGGTCACGCCCTCGCGCTCGATCAGCGCGGCGAACGCCTCGGGCGAGCGGCTGACCAGCCACGGCACCACGACCAGCTTGCCGCCGTACAGGAGCGCGCCCCAGATCTCCCAGACCGAGAAGTCGAACGCGTACGAGTGGAACAGCGTCCACACGTCGTCGGCGCCGAACCCGAACTGCACCTGCGACGCGTCCATCAGCGCCGCGACCTGGCGGTGCTCGACGACGCAGCCCTTGGGCCGGCCGGTCGAGCCCGACGTCGAGATCACGTACGCGGCCTGCGCCGGGGCGATCGCCACGCCGAGCGCGCCGTCGGGCTCCGCCGCGATGATCGCGGCCTCGGCCGGATCATCGAGCACCACGAGCTGGCGATCGACCGCCAGGTGGGCGGCCGGCGCGGCCTTGGTGATCACCAGGTGCGCGCCGCTGTCGGCGACGAGCAGCGCGAGCCGCTCGGCCGGGTAGCGCGGGTCGAGCGGCACGTAGCAGCCGCCGGCCTTGAGGATCGCGAGCAGCGCGACGATCAGGTCGGGCTCGCGATCCATGCACACGCCGACCTGGCGGTCGCGGCTCACGCCGAGCGCGCGCAGCCGGCGCGCCAGCTGGTTGGCGCGGCGATCGAGGGTGCGATAGTCGACGACGGTCTGGTCCTCGGCGTCGACGATCGCCGGCCGGTCGGCGAACCGCGCGGCGGCCTGCTCGAACCACGCGACCAGCGAGCGCTCGGCGGGCGGCGCGGCGGTCGGGTTCACCGCCACGGTCACGCGGTGCTGCTCCTCGGGATCCATCAGCGCGGCGCTCGCGATCGAGCGCGTCGGCGCGTCGACCAGCTCGCGCAGCGCGCGGGTGTAGGCGCGGCCCCACGACGCGACCCGCGGCTCGGCGAACATCCCGGTGTCGTAGACCAGGGTCAGCTCGAGCTGCTGGCTCGCCGGGTGCTGGAGGAACTGCGCGAGCAGCGGGAAGTCGGTCTCCTCGAAGATGTCGAGGCCGTGGACCGCCATCTCGGACAGCCCGAGCACGCCGCGGTAGACGTGGAAGTGGACGTAGTTGAAGCCCACCTCGAACGGCATCTGGCCGCGGTTGAGCCGCTTGATCGCCGCGAGCGGGAAGTGGCGGTGGGCGAGGACGTCCTGCTCCTCGCGCCACAGCCGCTGGACCAGCTCCTCCCAGGTCTCGGCGCCGAGCTGGAGCCCGAGCGGCACGGTGTTGAGGAACAGGCCCAGGGCGCGCTCGGCGCCGTGCACGGCGGGCCGGGCGTGGAACGCGTAACCGGTCGTCGGGTGGGCGTTGCCCGTCGCGAAGTCGACGACGCGCAGGTGGGCCGCGAGCAGCAGCGTCTTGACCGGCACGCCGAGCCGGGGCGCGGCGGCGATCAGCGCCTGGGCCAGGTCGCGGTCGATGATCACGTCGTGGCGCTGCAGCCGGCGCGGGCCGTCGACCGGCGCGAAGTCGCGGGGCAGCGACGCCGGCGCGTCGGGCAGCCGCTGGCGCCAGAACGCGCGCTCGGCCGGATCGGCCTCGGCGGCGCGCTCGAGCTTGAGCAGGCTGCCGAACACCCGGGGCGGCGGCTCGCTCGCCGGGGCCGCGCCGAGGTACATGCCGATCAGCTCGGTCAGGAGGCTCGCCACGCTCCAGCCATCGAGGATCGCGTGCTGGAAGCTCGCGGTGAGCTGCAGGCGATCGTCGGCGCGGCGGTGCAGGTGGAGGCGGAACAGCGGCGCGGCGGCGATGTCGAAGCCGCGGGTCCGCTCCTCGACGAGCCACGCGCTGATCGTGCGATCCTGCTCGGCGGCCGGCACGCGGCGCAGATCGGTGATCTGCCACGGCAGCACGGCGCGCTCGTGGACGACCTGCAGCGGCTGGCTGAAGCCCGACCAGTGGAACGACGTGCGCAGCGCCGGGTGCATCCGGGTCACGTGGTCGAGCGCGTGGATCCAGCGCTCGGGGTGCCAGGGCAGGGCGAGGTCGTAGCTGAACACGTCGTGGAAGATGCTGTCGCCGAGCTGGGCGTGGAACAGCATGCCGGCCTGCAGGTTCGACAGCGGCATCGCGTCGACCGCGTCCGCCGGGAGCCGCGCGCGGTCCTCGGCGGCGATCAGCGAGTACGCCGGCTCGCCGGCCGCCTCGGTGTTGCCGTCGGTGGCGAGCCGGGTCGCGATCCCGGCCAGGGTCGGCTGCTCGTAGAGGTCGGCGAGCTCGAGGCGCCAGCCGGCGCGCTTGGCCTCGCTGATCACGCGGAGCGCGAGGATCGAATCGCCGCCGGCGGCGAAGAAGTTGTCGGTCGCGCCGACCTGCGGGAGGCGGAGCACGCGCTGCCAGATGTCCGCCAGCAGGCGCTCGGCGGGGGTGCTGGGCTCGACGTGGACCGCGGCCGTGACGTGGGCGTCGGGCGGGGGCAGCTGGGCGCGATCGATCTTGCCGTGGTGGTTGAGCGGGAAGGCGTCGAGCACGACGAACGCGTGCGGGACCATGTGGTCGGGTACGCGGGTCAGCAGGTGCTCGCGGAGCCGGTCGTGGCTCGGCGCGGGCGCGGGCGCGACGACATAGGCGACGAGGCGGGGGTCGCCGCCGGCCTGGGCGGGGAGGGCGAGGACGAGGGCCTCGGCGACGGCGGGGTGAGCGCACAGGGCGGCCTGGATCTCGCCGGGCTCGATGCGGAAGCCGCGGATCTTGAGCTGGAGGTCGGCGCGGCCGAGGTACTCGAGGTCGACGTCGGGGAGGCGGCGTGCGAGGTCGCCGGTGCGATAGAGCCGGCCGGGCTCGGCGGAGAACGGGTCGGGGACGAAGCGCTCGGCGGTGAGGGCGGGGCGCTCGAGGTAGCCGCGGGACACGCCGGTGCCGGCGACGTAGAGCTCGCCGGTGACGCCGTCGGGGACGGGCTCCATGTGGGGGTCGAGGACGTAGGCGCGGAGGTGATCGAGGGGACCGCCGATCACGCTGCCGACGCCCTCGGCGGCGTCGGCGCGGCCGAGGGGGCGATAGGTGACGTGGACGGTGGTCTCGGTGATACCGAACATGTTGACGAGGCGCGGGGCGTCGTCGGGGTGGCGGTCGTACCAGGGCATCAGCGACTGGGTCTGGAGGGCCTCGCCGCCGAAGATGACGAAGCGCAGGGCGTGGCCGGCGTCGCACAGCGGCTGGATGAGCTGGCGGAAGGCGGAAGGGGTCTGGTTGAGGACGGTGACGCCGCAGCGGCGGAGGGTGGCGGCGAAGTCGTCGGGGGCGCGGCTGGTGGCCCAGGGGATGACGACGATGGCGCCGCCGTGGAGCAGGGCGCCCCACAGCTCCCAGACGGAGAAGTCAAAGGCGTAGGAGTGGAACAGGGAGAAGACGTCGGTGGGGCCGAACGCGAAGTGGCGCTGGGAGGCGGCCATCAGGGCGGAGACGTTGCGGTGCTCGACGACGCAGCCCTTGGGGCGGCCGGTGGAGCCGGAGGTGTAGATGACGTAGGCGGCCTGGCCGGGGTCGATCGCGAGGCCGAGGGGGCCGTCGTCTTGGCTGGCGATGGCGCCGGCGTGATCGGCGTCGTCGAGCAGGACGAGGTGGGCCGAGGTGGCGGTGAGGTGAGGAGCGAGGGCGGCCTTGGTGATGACGGTGGCGACGCCGCTGTCGGCGACGAGCAGGGCGAGGCGGTCGGCGGGGTAGCGGGGGTCGAGCGGGACGTAGCAGGCGCCGGCGGAGAGCACGGCGAGGACGGCGACGACGAGGTCGGGCTCGCGCTCGAGGCAGAGGCCGACGCGGGTCTCGGAGGTGACGCCCTTGCCGCGGAGGTGGCGGGCGAGGCGGCGGGCGGCGGCGGCGAGGCCGCGGTAGTCGAGGCTGCAGGCGCCGTCGCTGGTCAGGACGGCGGGGCGCTCGGGGTGCTCGGCGGCGGTGGCGTCGAACCAGTCGACGAGCGAGCGGGGCGCGGCGAGCTCGACGGGCGG
>DASWOO010000412.1:0-2475 GCA_036404335.1 Kofleriaceae bacterium | reverse complement strand
GGCGCGAAGAACAGCATCGGGTATCCGACGTACAGCCCGGCGAGCCCGGCGAGCATCCACGCCCGCAGCCGGCCGGTCTTCCACGCCCACACCACCAGGCCGAGCAGCGCGACCATCTGCGTCGGCCCGGTGTGCTCGTTGGACATGCCCGACAGCCAGCCCAGCGCGAACATCAGCGGCACCGACCACAGCGCGCGCACCATCGACCGTGGCCGAGCCTGGCCGGTGGCCAGCGCCAGGCGATACGGCACGAACAGCGCGAGCGTGGTCGCGAAGCCCCACAGGTAGTTCGTGGTGAACGGCCGGTAAAAGTAAATGATCCCTGGAATCGGGACCACGATCCAGATCATGCCCTGGACGAAGCCGACGAGGATCAGGTCGCGCAGCGTCGGCCGCGGCCAGCGCCCGAACCCGACCGCAAACGCGACCCAGATCAGGCCGAGCTCGGCGATCGGCGTCGCGATCACGTGGACCGGGCGCGGCCCGTTGACGATCAGCAGCAGCAGGTCGCCGATCCGCGGGTTGAAGTGGAAGTAGTTGTAATGGAAGTACTCCCAGAACGACGCCAGGCCGAACGCGTGGTGGCGATGCCACGTCAGCTGGTACCAGTCGTCGAGCAGGACGGGCGTGTTCCAGGCCTGGACCACGAACAGCAACCACAGCGCGGCGATCGCGCCGACGAAGATGCCGGCCTGTCGGCGGGGGGACACGGGCCGCTCTCATAACACGGGTGGCCGCCGCCCATTGCATGCACGAAGGGCTTCCATGCTAAGGAGGGCCCATGCCCCCGGTGCTGTCGATCGTCGCGCCCGCGTACAACGAGGAGCGCAACCTCCCCGCGTTCATCGCCGCGATCGTCCCGGTGCTCGAGGCGATCGGCGAGACGTTCGAAATCGTGTTCGTCAATGACGGCAGCCGCGATGGCACCCTGGGAATGCTCGCCGCCGCCGCGTCGCAGGATCCGCGGATCAAGGTCATCGGCCTGGCGCGCAACTTCGGCAAGGACATCGCGCTGACGGCCGGCCTGGCCCACGCGACCGGCCAGGCCGTGATCCCGATCGATTGTGATCTCCAGCACCCCGTCGAGCTGATCCCGCAGTTCGTCGCCAAGTGGCGCGAGGGCTACGACATGGTGCTCGGCGTCCGGTCCAAGCGCGACGAGGAAGGCTTCCTGCGCCGCTCGGCGTCGCGCACCTATTACAAGGTCATGCGGATGATGACCTCGGTCGAGATCCCGCCCAACGCCGGCGACTTCCGCCTGCTCGATCGCAAGATCCTCGACGTCATCAACCAGATGCCCGAGCGGCACCGGTTCATGAAGGGCATCTTCGCGTGGCCTGGGTTCAAGGTCGCGTCGATCGAGTTCCAGGCCAACGTCCGGGCCAACGAGACCCAGTCGAGCTGGAGCTTCTTCAAGCTGTGGCGGTTCGCGCTCGACGGCCTGTTCTCGTTCTCGACCGCGCCGCTCAAGATCTGGACCTACGTCGGCATGATCAGCGCGCTCGGCGCGTTCGTGTACCTCGCGATCACGCTGGTCCAGAAGCTGGTGTTCGGCATCGACGTGCCGGGCTACGCGTCGCTCCTGATCCTGCTGCTGTTCTTCAACGGCCTGCACCTGATGTCGAACGGGATCCAGGGCGAGTACATCGCGCGGATCTTCGAAGAGGTGAAGGGCCGGCCGCTGTACGTCGTCGGCCAGACCTTCGGGTTCGAGCGCGCCGCGGCGGACGCGGGCCCGGCGAAATCTGCCGGTTTGTCGGCGCCGCATTCGACGCACGCCGCGTCGTGATCCGCTAGGCTCCGCCGCGGGATGGAAGCGACGAATCAACCAGCTAGGAAGTGGCTCGGGCCGCTGCTCGAGGTCGTCGCGATCTGCGTCGTCGAGCTCGCCTATTACGCGACGTGCTTCTACATCAAGACCAAGGCGACCGATCGCTTCGGCCAGGTCTCGGCGCTCGCCGCGCTGTCCTATCGGTTCATCTGGTTCGCGATCCCGCTGATCTCCGCGCTGGCCCTGGTCGCCAGGCACCGGCCGGCGTGGTGGGAGCTGACGGTCCGGACCGTGTGCGCGGCGTTCGTCGGGCTGTCGAGCGCGATGCTGGCCGGCGGGCTGCTCTGCGTGCTGCACGGGACGGCGTACGGCCTGGGCGCCAATCGCGGTGACGCCGCGGTGATCGCCAACTGGGCGGTGCATCTCCAGCACGGCACGGCGGTCCATGGCTTCTATCCGCCGCTGCAGATCCACATGCTGGCGTGGATCTCGGACCTCACGGGGCTGCCGATGCTCTACGCGGTCAAGAAGTTCCAGCTGCTCAGCCTGCTCGTGGTGTGCCCGCTTGGCTACGCGGCGTGGCGCCTGCTGCTGCGGCCGCCGTGGGCGCTCGCGCTGGGCGTGGTCGGCGGGTTGCCGCTGGTCGAGTTCTATCGCGAGTACCCGCTGCTGATCCTGCTGACGTTCCTGCCGGTGATGATCGC
>DASWOO010000411.1:0-1896 GCA_036404335.1 Kofleriaceae bacterium | reverse complement strand
GGGTGCTCCGCGTCGTAATCGCCCGGCGCGACGATCGCGACGTCGGGCTCAGGCTCGGAGTCGTCCGAGACCGCGAGCGGCAGCTGGATCCGGACGACCGCGCGGCCGGCGACGCGCGCCAGCCAGAGATGAGTGAGCCGCGTGACCGTCGACGCGTGTGCGGCGAGCTGAGGCGACATCCGGACCAGCACTCCTCGCAAGAGCTCGATGCGCTCGCTCTCGAACAGCCCGAGCTCGATCATCCGGTCGTAGTCGGAGCGCTTGAGCGGCCGGACGAGCTCGGGCTCGATCTCGAGGGCCGCCGCCGCGCCTGGACCGGACATGCCCTGCGAGGCTAGCACGCCTACTGGCGGGCGACGCGCTTGAGCGTGTACGGCGCCGCGGTGCGCTCGCTCATCGTGAAGTAGCCGGTGCCGTCGGGCTCGTACTCGATGGCCTCGCCCTGGCCCTCGACGGTGTCGGTCAGCGCGACCGGCGCCTGCGCGAACGCGGCCTCGAAGCTCGCGCCCGCGGGCGCGCGGTACTCGTAGACCGCGCGATAGGTGCGGAGCAGGAAGCGATTCGCGCACGGGTGGATCGTGCCGCCGGTGACCGAGCGGAAGTTGCCGTCGGGGCCGAGCGGCATCTGCAGGTCGGCGACGTGGATCAGGGTCGACATCACGCCGGGCGCGGGCAGCGGCTTGGGGAACTTGTAGACCTTGCTGAGCCCGCTGGTGCCGTCCTTGGTCACGACGTAGATGTCGAGCGTGGTCGGGTGGACCATCAGGGTCTCGGCGTTCTGCGGCGTGTCGGGGTACTGGAACGGGAAGCGATCGCCGGTGATCGTCCCCGAGGTCTGCCCGGCCGCGAGGCTCGGCTCCTGCATGCGGTAGATCGCGAAGGTGTCGGGCGGCGGGGGCGGATGGCCGCTCGCCCGGCCGATGTCGCCCATGTAGATGCACGACCCCGCCGGGCACGGCCCGGTCGCGATGTCCTCCCAGTCGAACGGCACGACGCCGGCGACGTAGCTGCCGAGCGTCGCCGCGGAGGTCTTGCTCATCGCGACGAAGTTGGCGTCGCTCTCGCTGTGGGCGTACAGCACGCCGGGGTTGACCCGGCTCGCCGCGAGCCCCGAGACCTCGACGATCTGGGTCGCGGTCAGCTGGCCGACGGTCTGGACCGTCGTCGAGTAGGTGTCGCCGACCGAGCACGCCGGCGCGCCGGCCGGCCGCAGGGTCACGACCTGGGCGGTGTTGGTGTTGGGGAACGGCGAGCTGCCGCTCCACGCCGGCTGCGCGCCGGCGGCGCCGAGCGTATGGTACGCGGCGTCGTAGAGGACGCCGGTCGACGTCGACACCTGGCAGGTATCGAACGGCTCGGTGAACCCGCTCGGCGGCACGATCGGGCTGGCCGGACACGCCGAGCCCGCCCACAGCTGGGTGCCGAACCACACGGCGAGGCCGTTGGCGACCGTGGTGGTCACCGCCGGCGCCGCGAGCGTCGCCGAGTTGCCGTTCTTCTGGCCGCTCGACGCGTCGATCGGGTTCGCCGCGTCGGCGCCGGAGAAGGCCGAGAGGCTGCCGGCGACGTTGCTCGCGACGCTGACGCCGAACGCGTAGCTCGTCGGCTCGCTCGCGCCGGCGACCTTCCACGCGATCCAGGTCTTGAGCTGCGACGCGCTCTGGTCCGAGCGCAGCACGGTCCAGCCCGCGGGCGTGGTCAGCACCGCGCCGACCTGGTTGCGGTTCGTGATCCGCGCGAGCAGCACGTCGCCGGTGGCCGTCCCCGCCGGCTTGGCGAGGGTCAAGGAGGTCGCGTTCAGCGCGCTCCCCGTCGAGCTCGCGCGATACGCGACCGTCGACACCGCGGGCGAGATCCGCGCGGTGGTGTCTAGATCATTTCCGGACTCGGGCGCGG
>DASWOO010000410.1:0-6725 GCA_036404335.1 Kofleriaceae bacterium | reverse complement strand
TCGGGATCAAGAGCTACCTCGCGCACCGGCCGTGGCCGACCCCGACCACCGCGTGGGCGACGACCCACCTCGGCGCGTGCGCCGGCGTGATGGTCACCGCGTCGCACAACCCGCCGGCCTACAACGGCTACAAGGTGTACTGGGAGAACGGCGCGCAGATCATCCCGCCGCACGACACCGGGATCGCCGCCGCGATCGCCCGGATCGGCCGCAGCGATCAGCTGGCGATGCCGCCGCTCGCGGAGCTGGTCGCCGCCGGCACCGTGGTCGAGCTGACCGAGCAGCTGCACGACGACTACCTGACCGAGGTGCTGAAGCTCCGCGCGAGCCGGGTCGACGCCGGCGCGCTGATCATCGCGTACACGCCGCTGCACGGCGTCGGCGCGCTGTCGGTCGAGGGCGCCCTGGCGCGCGCGGGCTATACCCGGTTCCACACCGAGCCCACGCAGCGCGAGCCCGACCCGGCGTTCCCGACCGTGGCGTTCCCCAACCCCGAGGAGAAGGGCGCGATGGACCGCGTGCTCGCGCTCGCGGCCGAGGTCAAGGCCGACATCGTGCTCGCCAACGATCCCGACGCCGACCGGCTGTGCGTCGCGATCGCCGACCCCACGCCGGGCAACCCGGCATACCGCGTGCTGACCGGCGACCAGCTCGGCGCGCTGCTCGCCGACTACCTGCTCGAGGCCGGGCCCAAGGGCAAGCGCATGGTCGCGACCACGATCGTGTCGTCGCAGCTGCTCGGGTTCCTCGCGCAGCAGGCCGGCGCCGACTACCGCGAGGTGCTGACCGGCTTCAAGTGGGTGGCCAACGCCGCGCTGGACTACGAGCGCGACCACCACGGCCACTTCGTGATCGGCTACGAGGAGGCGCTGGGCTACAGCGTCGGCCCGCTGGTCCGCGACAAGGACGGCGTGTCGGCGGCGCTGCTCGCGTGCGAGCTGGCGGCGTGGGACCGCGCGCGCGGCAAGTCGGTGCTCGAGCACCTCGACGACATCTACCGCAAGGTCGGGCTGTTCGTGACCGAGCAGGTGTCGCTGACCAAGCCGGGCAGCGAGGGGCTGGCGCAGATCCGCGCGGCGATGGCGCAGTTCCGCCGCCAGCCGCCCACCGAGCTGGCCGGCCACAAGATCGACCAGGTCGTCGATCTGGCGCGCGGCGAGGGCGGCCTGCCGCCGTCCGACGTGCTGGTGTTCAAGCTCGCCGGCGGCCGCCGGGTGATCATGCGGCCGAGCGGCACCGAGCCCAAGCTCAAGAGCTACTACGAGGTCCGGACCGAGGTCGGCACCGGCGAGTCGATCGCGGCGGCGCGGAGCCGCGGCCAGGCCGAGCTCGCCACGCTGCGCGACGCGCACCAGCAATTGCTCAAGTGACCCGGATGGGTGACGCGCCGATCCCTGCGAATGTCTGACCCGAAGAGTTAGATTGGCCATCCTGACTGGCTATCGTGGCCGGGATGTTTCGCAAAACCCTGTCTCTGACGACCGCCCTGCTGTCGGCCTGCGTCGCGACCGACGCGCGGGATTCGAGCGAGGTCGTTGACCCGGCCCAGACCACGGACGTTGGCGCGGTCGGCACGATCCGGCCCGCTCTCGCCTGCTCGACGTACACCGTCGTCGACCTCGGCCTGCCCGCGGCGTCGGGCGGCGGCGGCGCGACAGCGATCGACGACGCCGGCAACGTCGCCGGCACCTACAACCCGACCACCGTCGCGATCGGCCACGCGTTCCAGTGGACCGCGGCGGGCGGCCTGGTCGATCTCGGCACGCTCGGCGGCAGCTACAGCAGCAGCCACGCGATCAGCGGCGCGCGCGTCGCCGGCGAGTCGACGCTCAGCAGCGGCGACAGCCACGCGTTCCTCCACGACGCGACCGGCCTGCACGACCTCGGCACGCTCGGCGGCGGCGGCATCGACGCCAGCGCCGCCTACGGCGTCAACGCCACGGGCGTGATCGTCGGCAAGTCGCGGCTCGCCAATGGCTTCCTGCACGCCGCGCAGTTCAGCGCGACCGCCGCCGCCACCGACCTCGGCACCCTGGTCGGCACCGCGACGTCCAACAGCAGCGCGCTGGCGATCACCGGCTCGATCATCGTCGGCTCGTCCGACACCACCAGCGGCGGGACCCACGCCGCCATATGGTCGGGCGGCACCATCACCGACCTCGGCTCGATCGGCACCGACACCTCGGTCGCCAACGCGGTCAACGCCAGCGGCGCCGCCGCCGGCAACATCCTCCACAGCTTCGTGCCGCGCCCGGCGGTGTTCTCCGGCGGCACGGTCACCCTGGTGCCGATCGTCAGCGGCTTCGAGAGCGCCAACGCGACCGGCATCAACAGCGCGGGCCTGGTCGTCGGCACGATGACGCACAGCCCGGGCGGCGAGGTCCCGTCGATCCAGCACGGCTACGTCTACGACGGCACGTCGTCGTTCGACCTCAACACGCTGGTCGGCCCGGGCTGGACCGTGACCAACGCGGTCGCGATCAACACCAGCGGCTGGATCGCCGGCACCGCGGTGTCGACCTCGACGATGATGGGCGCCGATCACCGCTCGCACCCGGTGATCATCAAGCCGACCTGCGGCACGACCAAGGCGTTCCGCGCGGCGTCGACCGCGACCAAAACGACCACGGCCGCCAAGCCGACCGGCACCGTGGCCGGCGACTTCCTGCTCGCCGCGCTCGAGGTCGACGCCGACCCGGCGTCGATCACCCCGCCCGCGGGCTGGACCCTGGTCCGCGATCAGCTCGCCGGCAGCGGCGCGTCGATCTATCACGCGCTGGTCTACTCGCACGTCGCGACCGGCGGCGAGCCGGCGAGCTACACGTTCGCGGCGCCCGCGGGGGTCTACGTCGACATCCAGATCGCGGCCTACCAGGGCATCACCGCGGTCGACGCGGTCGCGAGCACGTCGGCGACCGGCGGCTCGATCGCCGCGCCGAGCGTGACCACGACCGGCGCCGGCGAGATCCTCGTGACGATCTTCGAGGACTTCGAGGGCGGCACCTGGTCGACCGCGTCGGGCATGACCCTGCGCACCAACTTCGATTCCAACAGCCTGCAGGATCAGGCGCGGCCGACCGCGGGCGCGACCGGCACGCGGACCGCGACCGACGCCGCGGGCGCGCTGGCGGCGTTCAGCATCGCGCTGAAGTAACCGCGCGGACCGCGCCACGCGCCGCCGCCTCGTGTCATGCTCGGCGGCGATGGACCTGGCGTTCTCGCCCGAGCACCTGAAGTTTCGCGACGAGGTCCGCGCGTTCCTCGCCGCCGAGTTCCCGGCACACCTCCGGCCCAAGGCCGAGACCGACGCGCACTTCGAGCACGACGAGTCGATGGAGTGGCACCGCGTGCTGTACCAGAAGGGCTGGGCCGCGCCGCACTGGCCGCGCGCGTTCGGCGGCCCCGGGCTCGACGCGACCAGCCGCTTCATCCTCAACGACGAGCTCGAGCAGGCGGCCACGCCGCAGCTGTCGCCGTTCGGCCTGATCATGGTCGGCCCGGCGATCATCCAGTTCGGCACGCCGGAGCAGCAGCAGCGGTTCCTGCCCACGATCCTGTCGGGCGAGGAGGTGTGGTGCCAGGGCTACTCCGAGCCGAACGCCGGCTCGGACCTGGCGTCGCTCAAGACCCGCGCCGAGGACACCGGCGATCACTTCATCGTCAACGGCCAGAAGACCTGGACGACGTACGCGCAGTACGCCGACTGGATCTTCTGCCTGGTCCGGACCGACGCTAGCGCCAAGAAGCAGTCGGGGATCACGTTCCTCCTGATCGATCTCAAGTCGCCGGGCGTCACGGTCAAGCCGTTCCTGACGATCGGCGGCACGCCGGCGTTCTCCGAGACCTGGTTCGACAACGTCGAGGTGCCGAAGGCCAACGTCGTCGGCGCGATCGACGGCGGCTGGACCGTGGCCAAGGCGCTGCTCGGCCACGAGCGCACCAACATCGCCGCGGTCGGCATCATCGGCCGCACCGTGCGCAAGTGCAAACGGATCGCCGCGGCGACGCGCTACGGCGACGGCGCGCTGATCGATGACCCGGTGTTCCGCGACAAGCTCGCCCGGCTCGAGGTCCGCCACCGCAGCTTGCAGATGGCGAACTGGCGGGCGCTGTCGGGCGCGCAGCTCGGCAAGGCGCCGGGCCCGGAGTCGTCGTTCCTCAAGATCCGCGGCTCGGAGCTGGTGCAGCAGGCGTACGAGCTGGCGATGGAGCTGATGGGTCACGACGCGCTGGCGTGGTTCCCCGAGCCCGGGGTGGTCATGGACCTCGAGGCGTCGGTGGCATCGCTGTTTTGTTATCTGCGGGCGACGACGATCTACGGTGGGTCCAACGAGATCCAGCGCAACATCATCGCCAAGCAGATCCTCGGCCTCGGGAGTCTGGGATGAACTTCGAGCTCACAGATGATCAGCGCATGCTCGTCGACGCAGCGCAGGCCTTCACCCGCAAGCAGTCGACCGTCGCGCGGATGCGCAAGCTGCGCGAGGACCCGACCGGCTGGTCGCCCGAGATGTGGCGGCAGATGGCCGACCTCGGCTGGCTGGGGTTGATCTTCCCCGAGGCGGTCGGCGGCCTGGGCGGCAGCTTCGTCGACCTGGCGCTCGTGCTCGAGCAGCTGGGGACGACGCTGGTGCCCGAGCCGATCGTGGCGTCGCTGGTCGCCGGCGTGGCGATCCTCGACGCGGGCGACGAGGCGCAGCACCAGGCGTACCTGACGCCGCTGGTCGAGGGCAAGGCATCGCTGGCGCTGGCCTGGGCCGAGGCGGACGGACGGTACGACCCGGCGCGGGTGGCGACGACGGCGTCGCGCACCGGCGACGGCTATCGCCTGGCCGGCCGCAAGCGGTTCGTGCTCGACGGCCACGCGGCGAAGTACCTGGTGGTCTCGGCGCGCGAGGCCGAGGCGGTCGCGCTGTTCGTGGTCGATCGCGAGGCGCCGGGCGTGACGGTCACGCCGGTGCGCACGCTCGACGGCCGGCACGCGGCGATGATCGAGCTCGACGTCACGGTGCCGGCGGATCGCCGGCTCGCCGGTGACGCGGCCGCGGCGCTCGGCCGCGCGCTCGATCTCGGCGCAGCCGCGGCGTGCGCCGAGGGCGTGGGCATCATGCGCGCGCTGCTCGCGATGACCAACGAGTACCTGCGGACCCGCGAGCAGTTCGGGACGAAGATCGGCAACTTCCAGGTGCTGCAGCACCGCGCGGTCGACATGTTCATCGAGACCGAGCTGGCGTACTCGATGTCGCTCGCGGCGGCGATCCGGCTCGACGGCGATGACCCGGCCGAGCGCGTCGCCGCGGTGTCGAGCGCCAAGGTCCAGCTGGCGGAGAGCGGGCGGTACGTCACGCAGCAGGCGATCCAGCTGCACGGCGGCATCGGCATCACCGACGAGCACGACGTCGGCCTGTACTTCAAGCGGATGCTGGCGCTGAACGCGACGTTCGGCGATGCCCAGTATCACCTGGCGCGCTTCGCCCAGCGGCCGGCGTTCACCGCCGGCCTGTAAGCCGCGGCTACACGATCCGCGGCGGCGGCCGATATCGCTCTGGCGATGGCTGCCCTCGGCTGGTTGCGCGCGGTGTTCCCGGCGTGGCGGTTCTTCGATCGCGCCGTGGCCTCGCCGCGGCTGTGGATCCGCTATGCCGCGGCCGGCGGGCCGCTCGGGCCGTGGACGGCGCTGGAGATCCTCGCGCCCTGCTCGCGGCGGCGGACCCGCTGGGCGTTCGCCGCGGCCGATAACCTGACGCTGGCGTACCAGGCGGTGGTCGAGCAGCTCGTGGCCGAGCTGGGCGAGCTGGAGCTCGATCCGGACGGCGCGGACGATGGGGGTGCCGGGGAGATCGAGCGCGATCCGCGGGTGACCGGGCTGGTCGGCTATGCGCTGGTCAGCCGGATCGCCCGGGCGCAGGTGCCGGGCGAGGCGCGGCTGCAGTGGAAGATCGTGGTGCCGGACGGCAGCGACTACGTGGTCTCGCCGATCTTCGAGGCGGAGGCGGCGTGACCGAGGCCGTCGCGGTCGCGCGGCTGGGGCGGCTGGTCGCGGTCGCCGCCGGCGTCGCCGCGCTCGAGCTGGTCTGGGTGCGCCGCGCGTTCGCCGACGACGGCCCGCTCGCCTGGCCGGTGCTGCGCCGCGACTGGCCGCGCCGGTGGCGTCCGCTCGCCGATCGCGTCTTCGGCTATCGCGGCTTCGTCCTCGCGATCGCCGCCCAGCTGATCGCCGCGCTCGCCTTGCCGTGGACCGCGAGCGCGGTGCCCGCGTGGCTGATCGCCGCGTCGACCCTGCTGGTCGCGATCCGCTGCCGCGGCAGCTACAACGGCGGCAGCGACGCGATGCTGCTGATCGTCGCGGTGGCGCTCGGCCTGGCGCGCGCCGCGCCCGGCGCGGCGGTCGCGCACGCCGGCCTCGGCTACGCCGGGATCCAGCTCGTGCTGTCGTACGTCATCGCCGGCGTCGCCAAGCTGCCGGACCCGGCGTGGCGCACCGGCCGCGCCCTGCCGGTGCTGGTCCGCCTGCCGCACTACCGCGTGCCCGGCCTCGCGATCCGCGCCCTGTCGCGCCCGGCGATCGCGCGCGCCGCGGCCTGGGCCACGCTCACCTTCGAGTGCGCGGCGCCGGTCGCGCTGGTCGGCCCGACGAGCTGCGCCGCCGTGCTCGCGGTCGGCGCGGTGTTCCACCTGGCCAATGCCTGGGTGTTCGGCCTCGACCGCTTCCTATGGAGCTGGCT
>DASWOO010000409.1:0-11840 GCA_036404335.1 Kofleriaceae bacterium | reverse complement strand
GCGCCTCGTGGTCGTAGATGTAGCTCGGGGTCTCGGCCACCTGGATGACCGGCAGCGGCTTCTTCTTGCGGCCCTTGCCCGGCGCGAGCTGGGGCTGCGCGGCGGCGAGCGCCTTGGCGATCGACGGGAAGTCCGACGAGCCGAGGATGTGATCGATCTCGGGGATGTCCTTGGCCAGCTCGTCGGCGTAGCGCTGGGCCAGGCAGCCGGTGACCACCAGCTTCTGGGCGCTGCGGGTCTTGTGCTGCGCCATCTCGAGGATCGTGTCGACGCTCTCTTCCTTGGCGGCGTCGATGAACGCGCAGGTGTTGACGACGATGACGTCGGCGGACTCCGGCGCGTCGATCAGGGTGTGGCCCGCGGCCTGGACCTGGCCGAGCATCAGCTCGGTGTCGACCTGATTTTTCGGGCAGCCGAGCGAGACGAAGTAGATGCGCTGACCCGGCGCGGCCGAAGCAGACGGCGAAGCTGATGCAGAACGACCCATGAACGCGGGGCAGTCTGGTCCGCGCACCCTCGGCTGTCAATCACCGAGTGGTGACCCGAGGTCCTTGCAATCATTGGCAGCTCCGGCCACAAACCCTGCATGGCGACGTGGGCCCGGCAGTTCCGCGACATCCCCGAGACCCTCGCGGCCCGGCCCGAGCTACGGGCGGTGGTGCAGACCCTGCTCGTCGCGCGCGAGATCCCCGTCAAGGTCACCGAGGGCGGCGACCGGCGCGCGCGGCGCAAGGCGATCCTCGGCGCGCTGTTCGACGGCCGGGTGACGCTCGATGAGGCGATCGCCCAGACCGAGCAGCAGCTGCCGCGCGAGGCCTCGCCGCACCACGAGTCGAACCTGGTGTTCGCCAAGGGCTGGGCGCGCCGGCTGATCCACACGCACACCAGCGTGCTGTACTGCTGGGGCGTGCTCGAGCTGCTGCTGCTGACCGGCGAGCCGACCTGCTACGTGCCGCACTCGACGGCGGAGGCGCCGACCAGCTCGTGCTCGAAGCTGCTCGCCGGCAAGCACCACGACACGCGCGTGATGCGCGACCGGCTGGTCCAGGCCTATCACGAGAAGAAGCCGATGCGCGTGCCGGTGATCCCGAACCACCCGCACTGCACGCACGTGATCGCCCCGGTGTCCGAAGATCTGGACCGCTAGGGTCCGCTAAGGTCCGATCGTCGACGCCGTGACGACCGGCTTGTCGCTGTCCTTGGACAGGACGTAGAGCCCGGGGAAGCCGGAGGTCTCGAACGTGCCCTTGGGGTTGGCCTGGATCACCGAGCGGTCGATCGCGAACGAGCCGGTCTTGTTGTTGCTGACGTAGAACACCGCGCTGCCGCCCTCGTTGGCGTGGTTGGCGGTGAGGTGGTCGCCGCACAGCGACAGCTTGTAGGTGTTGCCGTCGTTGTAGATCGCGCCGCCGTTGCCGCCCTGGCCGCTGTTGGCGCCGTGGCCGGTGGCCTGGTTGTCGGTGAACAGGCTGTTGATGACGGTGTACGTCGTGCCGATGCTGCTCAGCGCGCCGCCGTTGGCGCCATGGTTGCCGTAGCCCGCGGCGCCGCCGAACGTGCTGTTCACGATGTAGACCGGCCGGCTCAGGCTGTCGGTGGTCGGGAAGTCGAGGACGCGGATCGCGCCGCCCCCGATATCGGACGCGAGCTCGTCGCAGACGTTGTGGAAGAACCGGCTGTTGAGCACCTTGAACCGGCCGCCGCGCACGAAGATCGCGCCGCCGCCGCCCGCGTCGCCGCCGTCGTTCTTGCCGTCGGCCAGGCCGGTCGCGTTGCCGTCGATGAACGTCAGGTTCTGGACGGTGAGCGCGGGGGCCTGCAGGTTGTTGCAGTCCGACGAGATCGGGTGGGTCGCCGGATCGCAGGTGTTCTGATAGAGGATGCGGACCGCGCCGCCGCCGGACAGCGCGACCTTGCCGCCGCCGTCGATCACGAGCTTGCCGCGCGCGGTGTCGTTCATGACCTTGGCGGTCCGGGTCAGGGTGATCGTGACCGGATCGGGGCCGCAGGCGAAGGTGATCACGCCGCCGGCGGCGACGGCCGCGACGAACGCGTCGGCGGTGCAGCTGGCGGGCGTGCCGGTGCCGACCACGGTGGTCGGGTGCGAGACGTCCTCGAGCTGGGCCTCGGCGGGCGGCGTGCACGTGCCGTCGGGGTTGCCGGCCGCCGGGCCGGCGGTGGCCACGGTCTGCGGCGCGTCGATCGGCGGCGCGTCGTCACCGCCGGCGCCGCTGGACTTGCCGCCACCACACGCGGCGAGCCACAGGGCCGCCACCACGAATCGTCGAGCCATGGCTCAAGCGTCGTCGAGGTGCGGCCGGCGAGCAAGCGTGAACACGCGGATCGGCGCGCGCACGCCCTTGAGCTGCTGCGGGCCGAGGTCGACCGCGTCGCCGAGCTCGGCGGCGTCGACAAACGCCTGGCTGAGCGCGAGCGAGATCTCGAGCGACTTGCACAGGCCCTCGAGCCGCGAGGCCTCGTTGACCGCCGACGAGATCACCGTGAAGTCGAGGCGGTCGCGCGCGCCGATGTTGCCGTACATGACCCGACCGCGGTGCAGGCCGACGCCAAACGCGAGCGCGGGCTCGCCGCGCGCGCGACGGTCGGCGTTGATCGCGCCGAGCGCGGCGAACGCCTGGTCGGCGGCGGCCAGCGCCTGGCGGCACGCGGCGCGGGCGTCGGACTCGACCGGAAAGATCGCCAGGATCGCGTCGCCGATGAACTTGAGGACCTCGCCGCCGGCGGCCATGACCGCGCCGGCGACGCAGTCGAAGTAGGCGTCGAGCATGCCGACCACGGCCTCGGGTGTCCGGCTGTCGGACAGCTGGGTGAAGCCGCGCAGGTCGCAGAACCAGATCGCGGCGTCGATCTGCTCGCCGGAGCCGCGCCGGAACGCGCCGTCGCTGACCCGGCGGCCGGCGTTGCGGCCGAGGTAGACCTCGAGCAGCGCGCGCGTGGTGTGGTGCGCCGAGGTCAGGTCGATGCGCTGCGCCAGGTACGGGGTCAGCGCGAGCAGCGCGGCGATCGCCTCGTCGCCGAACCCGCCGGGCGCGCGGGTCGCCCACGAGATGTACGACAGCTCGCCGGTCGACATCTGGAGCGGCTGGGCGAAGTACTCGGTGCCGCCCTGGGCGCGCAGATCGTCGCAGATCGGGTACGGCAGCGGGCCGGCGACGAGCGGGACCCGGATCGCCGGGGCGCCGCGGCGCAGCGCGGCGATCGGGCTGTTCTGGAAGTACGGCTCGTCGAGCGCGGCACGGGTGCGCTCGATCGCGGACACGCCGGGGATGGTCGCCGCGCGGGTCGGGTCGAGCGCGTCGCCGCCGGTGGCGTGCCACTGCACGGTGCGCCAGACCAGCTCGGGGTGCTTGGTGATCAGGCTGAAGCTCGCGCGCCACAGCGGGACGCCCGCGGCGTGGACGGCGGCGGCCAGGCCGGCCATGAAGCTCTCGCCGCCGTCGTCGACGTGCGGCGCGGTGAGCAGCCAGGTCGCGACCGTGGCGAGCGAGGTCGGTCCGGGCGGGGTCATTCGCGGTCGGCCCAGGCCGCGGGCCCGGTGAGCAGCAGGATCGCCTCGGCGGCGGAGATCTGGTACGGGTCGCTGCCCTGGCCGAGCGCGGCGACCAGCGCGGGCAGGCGCGCGGCCGAGGCGGTGGTCGCGCCGGGCGTGGGGTCGAGCCGGCGGAGCGCGCGCGCGGCGCGGACGCGGAGCGCGGGCGAGGCGAGCTGGTCGACGAGCACGTCGGTCGCGGCCGGGTCGCGGCGCTCGGCGAGCGCGGCGGCGGCGAACATGTTCTGGTGCGGATCGGCGAGCAGCGCGCGCAGCGCGTCGGGGGCGAGCGCGCCGGCGAGGCCGAGCGCGATCGTCGCGCGCGCCTTCTCGTCGGCGGGTGCCCGGGGATCGGCCAGCAGCTGCTGCAGGGCCCCGATGCCGTGCGGCTCGGCGAGCCGGGCGAGCTGTTCGGCGCCGCCGAGGTGACGCTGCGGCACGGCGAGCAGGTCGAGCAGGTGCGGGATGGCGCGCTTGTCGCCGAGCAGGGCGAGCAGCCGCGCGGCCTCGTCGCGGACCTCGCCGCGGATCGAGCGCAGGCCGGCGGCGAGCAGCTCGCGGCCCTGCGGGTCGCCGCCGCGGGCGAGCGCATAGGCCAGGTCGAGCTTGGCGATCTCGCTGGTCTCGCGGCCGAGCTGGGCCACAAGCGAGGCGCGCGCCGCGGGATCCTGGGTCCGGGCGAGCGCGGCGGCGGCCAGGTGCTGGATGCGCGGCGACGTCGCGCTCAGGCCGCGGACGAGCACGTCGTGCGCCTGGTCGGCGGCCCCGGGCGCTTCGCGCGCGCCGGGGGCCGGGTCAAAAGGGCGCCGGCCCTGCCCTTCGACGGCCGCGACGCGCTCGGGCTGCCGCACCTCGCGCATCGACGAGGAGGTGGCGGCCTCGGCGTTGCCCTTGGTCAGCATGCGGTACAGCGCGAAGCCGCCGAGCCCGGCGATGATCAGGAGGATCAGCACCAGCGGCAGCCGGCTCTTGCGCGGCGGGGCGACGTCCGGCTCCGGTTCGGCCAGCTCGGCGGCAACAGGCTTGGCGGCGACCGGCTTGGCGGCGACCGGCTTCGCGGTTGCCGGCTTCGCGGCGGCCGGCGGGTCGTCGGCGACGGCTTTCACGGCGGGCTTGTCCGCCGGCAGCTTGGTCAGCCCGGACTTCTCGCGCTCCTTATCGGCCGTCCAGAACGCGGCCATCGAGATCTCGTCCGGGTGCTTGGCGCGCCCGCTGCGGTCGTCCTTGGCCTGGGCGACCCCGGCCGAGCCCGGCTCGCGGATGACCTCGATGACCGGGCCGCTCTCGAGGCTGGCCGGCAGCTTGCCGCTCGGCCGGGGCTCGCCGAGCATCACCGGCACGCCGGTCGCCGGGGTCTGAGGGCCGGCCGGCACCCGGGCCAGCATGGCATCGGACGCCGCCGCCGCCGCCGAGGCGACCGCGACGACCCGGCCCGTGATGTGGGCGGCCGAGGTCGGCGCGCCGCGCGCCGCGCACTCGGGGGAGCAGAAGCCGACGACCTTGCCGTCGACGACGCCGACGAACCGCGAGCGCCGCGGATCGACCTCTTTGTTACACGCCGGACAGGAGCTCATCTCGTCACTTCTTCAGGGGAGCGCGAGGACCGCATCTTCACCGAGCTCGCCGATCAACCGATCGATGTACTCGAGGAAGTGGTCTCGGCGGGCGATCATCGCGCGGATCTCGGCGGCTGTCAGCAGCGGACCGAGCAGCTCGTCATCTGGACCGATCGCCGCGGCGATCGCCTCGGCCGTCAGCGCCCGCATCCGTGCCACCAGCACGCGCGGAAACACCTGAATCTTGTAGAGCTTCGACAGGTTCGTGGTGTGGCCCTGGGTGAACGACGAGAACGACAGCGTGTTGTCCATGAAGTACAGGGTCTGGCCGTCCAGCGAGCCCTGGGTGTTGTTGCCGCTCCAGCGATCCGAGTTGTCGATCAGCAGGTCGTAGAGGATCGCGGTCGAGATCTGCGCCAGCAGCGGCTTCCACCGGGGCGGCATCGCCGCGCCGGCCTGCAGGTAGCTCTCCCACAGGGTCGAGCCCTCGGGCTCGTCGATCAGCTGGCCGTCGATCCGCACCGACTTGATGTCGGCGATCCACCACTGGACCTCGCCGTACAGCTTGCCCTTGTGAGCGATGGCCTCGTCCTCGATGCGCTGCGCGAGGTGGCCGCGCTTGTCGGGCTCGGCGGCGGCGACCAGGTCGTCGATGTCGAACACCGCGCTCTTGGCCGGCGCGACGTGGCCGATGCCGAGCAGGCGATCGACGCGGTAGGCGGCGATCTCGCGCCGCGGGTCCGACTGCGGGTGGATCTGCTGCGGCTTGAACGCGGCCCGCGCGCCCGACGCGAAGTCCAGGCGCAGCGACAGCGACGTGCCGCCGTGGTTGAGCTTGGTCTTGACCACGGCGGTCGCGGCGAGCGGCCCGAGCAGCTCGGGGTCGGGCGCGCCGAACACGGTGTCGATCGCCGGCGGCGCCAGCGCCAGGCTCGAGCGCTCGAGCGGCCGCAGCCCGGCGCGCGATGGCAGGGTCGCGGCCTCGGCCTTGGCGCCGGTGACATATGCGTGCGCGACGTCCGCGCCGCGCGACACGGCGAGCCAGACGCCGCCGGCGACGCCCGCCGCGACGACGAGCTCGAGCGCGATACACGTGCCGAGGCGCATGCGTAAAAAATATCACGCGGCCCTCGACGGGCGCAAAAAACGCCGCGGCGCGGGCGCGCTACTCGTCGGCGGGCTCGCCCGCAGGCGCGCCCGGGGGCTCGATCGCCGGCTCGCCCGCGGGCTCGATCGCCGGCTCGCCCACGGGCCCGATCGCAGGCGCGCCCTCGGGCTCGATCGCCGGCTCGCCCACGGGCCCGGTCGCAGGCTCGGTCGCCGGCGCGTCGCCGCGATCCTCGATCACGTATGCGGCGTTGCGATGCCGCGCCGTGGGCACGTGCTTCTGCCAGCACGTCACCGAGCAGAACCGGAGCTTCATGCGCCCGGTGTTGCACGACGCGACCGTGCAGCGGACAGCCGAAGTACCCGGAGGGATCAACTTGCGGCAGGTGGCGCAGACCAAGCTGGCCATGACCACGTCCTTAACACGCCGGCGCGCGCATCACCACTTCGCGAACGACATCTGCAAGGACTTCACGAAGCGGAGCGCCTCAGCCGCGTCTCACTCCGCCTTTGCCACCGCGTCGACGATCGCCGCGAGATCGTGGCCGGTGCCGCGAACCACCTCGCGGATCACGCCCTTGCGATCGAGGATCACCGTGTACGGGATCGTGTGGGCGCCGTAGCGCTCGCTGACCTCGCCGTTGTCCTCGACCAGCTGCATCGTGTAGCCGCGCTCGTTGAACAGCGCGCGGGCCGCCACCGGATCGTCGATGTTGATCGCGATCACCGCGACGTCGGGGTGCGAGCGCGCCAGCTGCTCGAGCCGCGGCATCGATGCCAGACACGGCTGGCACCAGGTCGCCCAGAAGTCGAGCACGGTGACCTTGCCGCGCAGCGCGTCGAGCGCGAGCGGCGCGGCCAGCTCGCCCTTGGGCCCGATCGCCGCCAGGTTGAACCCGGGCGCGGTGTCCCCGCTCTTCATCGGCTTGACCAGCTCGAGGTGGCCGGCGATCCACACGATCTGCACGATGGTGCCCAGCGCGGCGACCGCGGCGATCGCCCAGCCGAGCCAGCGCGCCTGGTCGACCACCGACGCCGGCGGCGCCGGCACGCGCTGCGGCGCCATCCGCGCCGGCCGGGTCGCGAGCGCGATCAACGCGCCCATCCAGCCGAACGAGACGCCCGACAGCACCAGGCTCAGGACGCCCGGCACGGCCTCGACGTCGAGCGCGCGGACGACGACTGTCGCCGCCAGGTCGACGAACACCAGCGGCAGCGCCGCCACGCACACCAGATCGAACGCCCGGCCGAGGTTGCGGCGCGGGCCGGCGAGGCCGAACAGCGCCAGCGCCGCGACCACCAGCAGCACCAGGTCGATCGTCAGCGTGCCGGTCAGGATCCGCAGCGCGGCGCGCAGGCCGAAGCTGGCGTCGACCGCGCTGCCCATCCACGCGGCGCTGGCCAGGCCGCGCAGCTGAGTCGCGACCAGCAGGAGCAGGAACGCCACGATCAGATCCGAGCCCGAGCGGCCGGCCGCGCGCCGGTCGGCCGCGACGGTCAGCGCCCAGCGCGGGTGGACGATCGCCAGGCCGAGCCGGGTGAACAGGCTGGAAGCCGGCGGGTCGGACTCGAGCGATGGGTCGGCCGGCAGGCTCATTTGCCGCCGCGCTGGCTGATCAGCTTGCGCGCCTGGGCGTTGACCGCCGACGGCACGCCCTTGCTCTTGCTGAGGTTGACCAGGTCCTTCTGCCGCAGGAACGGCAGGAACCGGGCCGTCTCCGAAATCGGCGACTTGGGGTTGCGGCATAGGGACACCTTCACGCCGTACAGCTTGGTCCAGTTGCGGTTGGCGGCGATGTAGCGAATTACGTCCTCCGCCAGCGCCTGGTTACCGGCATAGCGCGCGGCCTCGATGTCCGACACCCCGGGCGACTTGATCGCCGCCATCGCGACGATGCGCACGGGATCGCGGATCAGCTTGCCGCGCTCGACCGCGTTGCCGAGCGTGGCCAGCCGGATCTTCATCGGGATGGTCAGATCGCGATCGTCGTTCGCGGCCGCGGCCGCCGCCGCCTCCGCCGCGAGCTCGGCCTCCGACAGCGGCTGCTCGGGATCGCCGGTGATCAGCGCGCTGTCGTCCTGCTGCTCGGCCGCGACCGCGGCGAACACCGCGTCGTCCTCGGTCGACGCCGGCGCTGCGCCGGTCAGCGCCCGCGCCACCTCGTCCCACGCCGCGAGCCCGGGCACGCGGACGTTGTTGCGCACCGCGAGCTCGACGACCCGATCGATCGTCGACATCCGCGCGCGCCGGTTCATGTACATCGCCGCGATGATCTCGGGGTGGCGCAGCAGCCGCTGCTCGTTCTGCGCGATCTGATCGACCTCGCGCGAGCCGGCGCGCCCGGCCAGGGTCGCGATCGTCGCGTCGCTGACCGACGGGTTCAGCGCGATCGCGTCGAACACCGCCGGCTTGTCGGCGATGAGGCCCGCGAAGAAGTCGAGCACCCGCGGGTCGTTCTGCGGCGCCGCGAGCGTGCCGGCGAGCAGCTTCTCGGGCATGCCCGCCGCGCTCGCGCGCGCCGACTGCGCGATGTTGGACTCGGTGTCGATCGATAGCTGGTAGAGCACCGCGACCTGATCGGCCGGGGGCAACGGCAGCAGGCCGCGCGCCGCCATCGCGCGTCCGGGGCCCGGACCGAGGGCGCGCTGGGCCGCCGGCGAGAGCTGACTGACATCGAGCGGGGTGTGCTGCATCATGAGATGGGCGGTGTTTTCCGTTACGCGTTGCGGTGGTACAGGATCTTGAGGCCCTTGAGCGTCAGCAGCTCGTCGGTCGACTCGATCGTCCGGGTCTCGGTCGCGATCAGCGGCGCGAGCCCGCCGGTGGCGATGCAGCGCGCGTGGAAGTCGACCTCATTGCGGATCCGATCGACCAGCGCGTCGACCATGCCGGCGTAGCCGTACACGAGCCCGGCCTGCATCGAGTGCACGGTGTTGCGCGCGACGACCTTGCCCGGCCGCGCCAGCTCGACCCGCGGCAGCTTGGCCGCGTGCTCGTACAGCGCGTCGCTGCTGATCGTGATGCCCGGCGCGATCACGCCGCCGAGGTACTCGCCCTTGGGCGACACCACGTCCCACGTCGTCGCCGTGCCGAAATCGATCACGATGCAGCCGCTCTTGAGCTCGTCGTAGGCCGCGACCGCGTTGACGATGCGATCGGCGCCGACCTCGCGCGGGTTCTCGTAGAGGATTGGCATGCCGGTCTTGATCCCGGCGCCGACCACGAGCGCCGAGCCGCCGCAGTGCCGCTTGAAGAACTGCTGGAGCCCGAACAGCGTCGGCGGCACGACCGAAGAGATGATCCCGGCGTCGATCGTGTGCCACTGGAAGCCGTCCATGTCGAACAGCGTCTTGAGCAGCACCGCGTACTCGTCGGAGGTCCGCTCGGCGACGGTCTGGATCCGCCAGTGCGCGACGAGCTCGCCGTCGCGGAAGATCCCAAGCACGGTGTTCGTATTCCCGACATCGACGGCCAAGAGCGCAGTCATCGCCCTGGAATGGTAGCTCGCCGTTGGCGACCGTAGTAGATTCGCTTCACCCTATGCGTGGACTCTCGAAGATCTTGGCGATCGGCTTGCTAACCAGCGCGATCGCTGGTGCCGGGTGTGGTTCTTCCGATTCGGCGCCGCAGCCGCTGTCGAAGCACTTCGACGACATGTACATCGCGGCGATCCCGCTCGATCAGAAGGGTTCGGTCGTCCAGAGCCAGAACGACTGGTCGCTGGCGAAGATGCAGACCGCCAAGGCGGACGCCGACTATAACGACTCGCAGACCCAGCTCGACATCGCGCGCAACGACCAGAAGGCCGCGCAGCTCGGCGTCGACTCCGCCAACTCGCAGAAGAAGTCCGCCGACGCATCGGCCGACTCCGCGCGCATGAACCAGGCGGCCAAGGAGCTGCACGCCGCCCAGGGCCTCGCCAAGGCCGCCGGCGAGCGCGTCCACTACCTCGAGGCCTACCGGGATTACCTGAAGGCGCTCCAGCGCCACGCCCAGCACAACATGTACTGGCGCGAGGCGCAGTACGAGGCGGCCAAGGCAGAGATCGGCAAGAAGGGCGGCATCGCCCCCAAGGGCGTGTCGTTCGACGATATCTCCAAGCAGGAGCATGATCGCGAGAAGGCCGAGTCGTCGTCGCGCGACCACGTCAACGACGCCAAGGAGCACGCGCAGAGCGCGCGCGATGCGTGGCGCCGGGCGCAGGAGAGCGCGGATCGCGACAACGGCCATCCGACCAACCTGCCCGACCCGATGGCGTCGAAGTCGTGAGCCCATGCGGCCCGGCGCGTCGATAGGAGCGTGGGGCGGCAGACATGACTGATACCAGTGACGCCGCGCGGATCCTCGTCGTCGACGACGAGCGGGTGATCCGCGAGATCCTCGCCGAGTTCCTGACGCTCGAGGGCTTCTCGGTCCACACCGTCGAGGACGGCGAGAAGGCGCTGACCGAGCTGCGCCTGCACCCGTACGATCTGCTGATCACCGATCTCAAGATGCCGCGGCTGTCCGGGCTGCAGCTGCTCGAGAAGATCGAGGCCGAGCGGCTCGGCGTGCTGACCGTGCTGATGACGGGGTTCGGCACGGTCGAGACCGCGATCGAGGCGATGAAGAAGGGCGCCTACGATTACCTGCTCAAGCCGTTCAAGGTCGAGGAGGTCATCCACGTCGTGCGCCGCGCGCTGCATCGCCAGCGGCTGCAGGCCGAGAACATCCGGCTGCGCGAGGCGCTGACGATCTACAAGGTGTCGGAGGCGGTCGCGCTGACCCGCGACATCGAGCACGTGATCGACGTCGTGCTGCGCGCCGCGCTCGACGAGGTCAAGGCCGACGTCGCGACCTTGAACCTGCGCGATCCCCGGTCGAACGACTATCGCGAGCGGGTCAAGGTCATCACCGCCGAGGACTACAAGCGCGGCGCGATGCCGTCGCCGGCGTTCGGCGTGCTGGTCGAGCAGTTCGCGCAGGGCACGCCGATCCTCGCGCACGGCATCAAGGCCGGCCGGTTCTTCACCGAGGAGCGGGCGCCGAACGAGCTCGCGTCGTTCGCCGCGGTGCCGCTGCAGGTCCGCAGCACGCTGGTCGGCGTGCTCAACGTGTTCTCGTTCACGCCGGGCAAGAAGTTCGACGAGGGCCACCGCAAGATGCTCTCGGTGCTCGCGTCGCGCTGCGCCAGCGCGCTCGACAACGCGCGGCTGTACGGCGAGCTGGTCGAGAGCAACGACAGCCTGACCAAGGCCAACCTGTCGCTCGAGGAGATGTTCCAGCAGACCGTGGCCGGGTTCGCCCAGGCGCTCGAGGAGAGCGACCTGTACACCCGCGGCCACTCCGAGCGGGTCGCGGTGTACTCCGAGATCCTGTCGCGCGGCCTGACCTTGCCCGACGCCGAGATCCGCAACATCGTCCAGGCGGGCGTGATGCACGACGTCGGCAAGATCGGCGTGCGCTACGACATGCTGAACAAGCCCGGCAAGCTGACGCCCGAGGAGGTCGCGGTGTTCCGCCAGCACCCCGAGAAGGGCAAGCGGATCCTCGAGCCGGTGCCGTGCCTGCACGGCCTGATCGACGGCTGCTGGTGCCACCACGAGTGGTTCGACGGCGGCGGCTATCCGCGCGGCCTGCGCGGCCA
>DASWOO010000408.1:0-1584 GCA_036404335.1 Kofleriaceae bacterium | reverse complement strand
CGGATGACGGCCGACGTCGACGCCAAGCTCGAGACCCTGACCATCGATCCCGGCCGGCTCAAGCAGGTCGCCTACAACTACCTGTCCAACGCGCTCAAGTTCACGCCGCTCGGTGGCACCGTGACCCTGCGGATCCGCCCCGAGACCAACGACCGGTTCCGGCTCGAGGTCGAGGACACCGGCATCGGCATCAAGCCCGACGACCTCGGCCGGCTGTTCCGCGAGTTCGAGCAGCTCGAGGCCGGGTCGAGCAAGCGCCACCAGGGCACGGGCCTGGGCCTCGCGCTGACCCGCCGCATGGTCGAGGCGATGGGCGGCTCGGTCGGCGTGCGCAGCGTGGTCGGCGCCGGCAGCACGTTCCACGCCACGCTGCCGCGCCACGCCATCGTGATCCCGCGGACCCTGACCCCGGCCCACATCTCGCCGGCGCGCGCCGGCTCGCGCACCGTGCTGGTCGTCGAGGACGACGTCCGCGACCAGGCGCAGTTCATCGCCGCGCTCGAGAGCGCCGGGCTGGCGGTCGAGCTCGCCGCGACCGGCCGCGAGGCGATCAGCCGGTGGCGCGCGCGGGAGTTCGACGCGGTCACCGTGGATCTGTTGCTGCCCGACATGAGCGGCCTCGAGCTGCTCGCCGCGCTGCGCGACACCGGGGCCAACACCACGACGCCGATCATTGTCGTCACCGTGGTGCCCGACACCAAGGTCGTGGCAGGGTTCACCGTTCACGATGTCCTACATAAACCGATCGATCGCGAGATCCTCCTCGCGTCATTGACTCGTGCGGGTATTCACACCGCACACCAGGAGCGCGCGTGAACGCCGGCCATCGCATCTTGATCGTCGACGACAACGCGACCAACCTGAAGCTGGTGGCGTATTTGATGAGAGCCAACGGCTACACGGTGGAGACCGCGCTGGACGCCGAGTCCGCGCTCGACGCGATCCGGGGCGCGCGGCCCGAGGTCATCCTAATGGACATCCAGCTGCCGGGCATCGACGGGCTCGAGCTGACCCGCCGGCTCAAGGCCGAGCCCGCGACCCGCGGCATCGTGATCATCGCGGTCACGGCCTACGCGATGAAGGGCGACCAGGATAAGGCGCTGGCGGCGGGCTGCGACGACTACGTCACCAAGCCGATCGACACGCGCGCGCTGCCCGAGACCATCGCCCGGCACCTGCACCGCGCGGAGAATGCACCGCGCGGGGACCGCACATGACCCGCAAGATCATGGTGGTCGAGGACAACGCCGCCACCCGCCGCATGGTCAAGAACGCGCTGGTCCGCAGCGGCCACGAGGTGATCGAGGCGGCCGACGGCGAGACCGCGCTCGAGCTGATGCGGACCGAGCATCCGCGGGTCGTGCTGCAGGACCTGATGCTGCCCGACGCCGACGGCTTCGAGCTGGTCGGCAAGCTCCGGCGCGCGGCGCGCGGCACCGACGTGTCGATCCTGGCGTTCTCCGGCTTCGTCTCGGAGCTCGACGAGGCCCGGATCTCCAAGGTCGGGTTCGACGACATCATCGCCAAGCCGATCGCGCCGTCGCGGCTGGTCCCGCTGATCGAGGCCCACCTGCCGACCCTCGC
>DASWOO010000407.1:0-3690 GCA_036404335.1 Kofleriaceae bacterium | reverse complement strand
CTGCCGTGGCTGATCGCCGTCGGCACGGTGCCGATCGTCATCCTCGGCCTGGCGTTCAAGAAGCACATCGAGACCGATCTGCGCTCGCTGTACTACATCTCGACCGCGCTGGTCGTCGTCGGCATCGCCATGGCCGTGATCGACGCGCTGTCAGGGCGCCGGGTCGGCCGGCCGCTGTCGACGATCACGTTCACCGACGCGATCATCATCGGCCTGGCGCAGACCCTGGCGCTACTGCCCGGCGTGTCGCGGTCGGGCGCGACGATCTGCATGGCGCTGCTGCTCGGCTTCGCGCGCAGCGACGCCGCGCGCTACTCGTTCCTGCTGTCGATCCCGGCGGTCGCCGGCGCCGGCATCCTCGAGTCGGGCAAGGCGTTCCGCGTGCTGGGCGCCGAGGCGATCCCGGCGATCGCGATCGGCGTGGGGGTCGCCTTTGTGGTGGGATATGCGTCCATCGCGTGGTTCATCCGCTGGCTCGGCTCGCACCAGCTGCTCGGCTTCGCGGTCTACCGCGTCGTCGTCGGCCTGGCGCTGCTCGCCGCGCTGGCGGGCAAGTTGATTTCGCCGTGATCTGCCATGCAGTGTGAAAACGCGCACGTACGTGCGCGGCATGGCGTGACTCTGGTAGTCTGCCGTCCGTCCGTCCATTGAGGGTAACGATGACGATTGCTCGTCTGCGTGTGATCTGGGCCTGGTCGCTCCTGTTGTTGCTCGTGCTTGCGAGCACTGGAGGGGACGCGAGAGCGCAAGCGAGCTGCCCCGGCAACAAGCCAGGTAGGTTCGTCGTGAAGATCGACTCCGCGCCGCAGGGCGCCGCGATCTACATCAACGACAAGTCGTGCGCCGCGATCGGCGTGACGCCCTGGGAAGGCAAGCTCAACGCGGGTGACTACACCGTGTTGATCGAGGCCCCGGGCTACGACCTGGCGCAGCGGCCGCTCAAGGTCGCGCGCGTGCGCAAGGCGCAGGAGCTGTTCGTCCCGCTGGTCAAGAAGCTCGATCCGCCGAAGATCGACATCCGCGCCGACGCCGACAAGAACATCACCGGCGCCACCGTGCTGCTCGATGGCCAGCCGCAGGGCCAGGCCCCGGTGCTGCTGACCACCACGGCCGGCCGCCACCTCGTCCAGATCAAGAAGGACGGGTTCGAGGACTACCAGACGTGGATCGAGACCAAGGAGAACCAGGTCCAGACCGTCACCCCGACGTTCCAGGGCAAGTACGGCACGGTCGTGGTCGACGCCGACACCCCGGACTCCGAGGTCTACATCGACGGCAACAAGCACCCGGATAACACCCCGGCGGTGATCAACAACGTCGTCGCCGGCGTCCACGTGCTCGAGGTCAAGAAGAACGGCCAGAGCTGGAAGCAGACCGTCGACGTCAAGGCCAACCAGCAGATCAAGGTCCGCGCCGATCTCGCCGCGACCGGCGTCGGCGTGGTCCGCGTGCTGAGCGACACCCCGGGCGCCCGCGCGCTGCTCGACGGCGCCGACATGGGCCCGACCCCGGTCGACATCAAGGACGTCAAGGCCGGCGATCACGTGCTGCAGATCAAGGCGACCGGCTACCAGTCGGCCGAGCGCCACGTGATCGTGGCGGGCGGCGGCTCGCAGATCGTCAAGTTCGACAGCGAGGTGGCGCCGGATTCGGGCGTCATCAAGATCGTGTCGACCCTGCCCAACGCGATGGTGTTCGTCGACGGCGCGCAGCTCGGCAACGCGCCGCAGGAGAAGCGGGTCTCGGCGGGCGAGCACCCGGTGCTGGTCCAGCTCGAGGGCTACAAGAAGTTCGAGCAGAAGGTCACGGTCACGCCCGGTCAGACGACGGTCGTCACCGCCGAGCTCAAGGCGAGCGGCCGGCTGCGCGTGCTGTCGACGCCGGCGGGCGCGACGGTGGTCATCAACGGCGTGCCGGCCGGGCCGACGCCGCTCGACACCGACGTCGAGGTCGGCGAGAACATCGTGCGGATCGAGGCGCCGGGCCGCCAGCCGTTCGAGCAGAGCATCACGATCCAGGGCGGCAAGACCGAGACCATGTCGCGCGAGCTGGCGGTCGCCGGCCCGAGCGAGGCCCAGCTCTACACCGAGCAGCGCGGGCTCACCTCGTTCGGCGCGCGCGTGCTGCCGCGCGGCCGGTCGACCGTCGACATCGGCGTCGGCTTCCCGTACTACCTCGACGGCCGCATCACCGTCGGCGCCGGCCAGATCCCCAACCTCGCCGGGTTCGACGCCACCGTCGCGGTCCGCACGATGTTCGCGCGCACCGAGCTCGGCCTCGGCGGCCGGATGACCTTCGTCGACAACGAGCCGTTCTCGGCCGCCGCGTTCACCAACCTGTGGTGGGGCAGCAAGCTGCTCGACGACTCCAAGCGCAACGGCGTCACCTGGGACGTCGGCGGCGCGATCTCGCTCAGCGCGCTCAGCCACGTCACGATCACCGGCAAGGCCTTTGCCGAGCTGTGGAGCGACCGGTTCTGCCCGGCGCTCGACACCTCGATGCCCAACGGCTTCGAGGGCACCGATCCGATCAAGGTCTGCGTCGACGCCCAGAACAACCGGCTCAGCCAGACCGAGCTGTCGGTCATCCACAAGACGTTCGGCAAGGACGCGGTCGGCACCGATCTGTTCAACCGCCAGAACGGCGCCCGCTTCCTGATCAGCATGTCCGGCGAGATCGCCTTTGACCAGTACTGGAACTTCTACTTCATCCTCGAGGGCGCCCCGTTCCAGCAAGACGAGCGCGCGCTGTTCAACAGCCTGTTCTCCGCCCCGATGCCCGACAACGACCCGCGCGTCTACGGCCGCATCGGCCTGTCGTACAAGTTCTAGCCGGCGGCGGCGATGGGCGGACTGGCGGGTGCCACGAGCACGATCAGGCGATCGAGCACGAAGGTACGGCTCAGGGCGTGCGCTTGAAGACGAAGCGCTCGGGCTCGTCGTGGCCGGAGGCGCGGTAGATTTCGGTCTCGATCAGCTCGTCGTGGTTGGGCGTCAGCTCGAGGTGGTGCAGGTGCGAGGCGGACGGGTCGCGCAGGTTGGTGGCGTCGAGGAAGTCGAAGGCGAGGGTGCTGGTGGCGTCGGAGGACAGGGCGAGGCGGGGTTGGTTGCCCTGCGCGCAGTAGTGGGTCGCCAGGAGGCGATCGTTGTCGACGGTGTAGATCGTCAGGGTCTCTTTGCCCGAGGAGCTCGTATAGGTCTCGACCAGCGCGGTGTCGTTGGCGACGAGGCGGAAGCTGGCGCGGAACGACTTGCCGCCCGGCAGGGGGGCCGCCCAGTTGCCGACGAGGGCGCGCAGGTGCTCGAACGCCCCGGTCGCCGAGGGCCTGGGCCGGGGCGCAGCGGTCGCGAGGGTCAGGCTGGTCAGGAGCGCGGCCAGGCCGCAGATGCGCGAGGCGATCATCGGCCGCACCGTATGCCGGAACGTCGCCGCGGATTGCAAAAGTGCGCCGATTTGCGCTTGCCCGGTGCCGGGGAGGTCGCCGCGTTCTATGGCCCGGCGGTGCGGTCGATGACCCAGACGGCGACGCTGCCGGCGGGCGAGGGGGCGTTCGTCGGCGACCCGTAGTCAGCCGCTGACCGGCGCAAAGGCGATGGCGGAGTAGGCGATGGCCGTGCCGGGGCCGGGGTTGAGGTAGCCGTGGCGCTGGTCGCCGCGGAAGGTGACGACGTCGCCCTCGGCGAGGCGGTA
>DASWOO010000406.1:0-11081 GCA_036404335.1 Kofleriaceae bacterium | reverse complement strand
AGCAGCCGGTCGGTCGCGATCGGCTTGGGCGCGCGGACCACGCGCTCGCGGGTCTGGGCGGGCTCGGCCGGCGCGGTGGTCACCGGCAGCTCGGCCGGCGGAATGTGGCCGTAGTGATCGGCGACCAGGCCGAGCAGCTGCTGCTCGTCGAAGTCGCCGACGCAGATGAGCGTGGCGTTGTTCGGCGCGTACCACGTGCGATAGAACGCGCGGATTTCGGGCAGCGCCAGCGCGCGGATATCTTCCATCCAGCCGATCGTCGGCCAGCGGTACGGGTGCTCGGTGAATGCGTGCGCCATCAGCTGCTCGTCGAGCCAGCCGTCGACGTCGTCCTCGACCCGCTCGCGCCGCTCGTTGGTCACGACGTCGCGCTCGGCCTCGACCGGCACCGGCTCGAGCACGAGCAGCTGCATGCGCTCGGACTCGAGGCGGACGCCGAGCTCGAGATCGCGCGCCGGCAGCGACAGCCGGTAGTACGTCCAGTCGACCCAGGTCGCGGCGTTGGACTCGCCGCCGGTGACCTCGACCAGCCGATCGAACTCGCCAGGCGCGAGCTTCTGGGTCTGGCCGAACATCAGGTGCTCGAACAGGTGCGCCATGCCGGTCGCGCCCGGGCGCTCGTGGCGCGAGCCGACCCGGTACCAGGTCTGCAAGGCGACGATCGGCGCGCTGCGATCGATCGCGGTCACCAGGCCCAGGCCATTCGCCAGCCGGTAGCGGCGCGCGGTGATCCCGCGCCCGACTCGTGCCTCGGCTTCGAGGCGCCACGACGTGGTCATCGATAGTGGATACCACGTGGACGCCGCGGCGGGCGGCTGTCACGCAAAGCTGGGCGCGAGGGCGAGATCCGCCGCGCGGGCGAGCGCGCGCAGCGCCGGCTCGGCGCGGAACAGCTCGCCGGGGGCGCGCATGCCGAGCGGCCCGGCGCCGCGGGCGACGAGCTGGCGCGCGGCCCACGCGGCGATGATCGCGGTGGTCCGGTAGAGATCCTGGCCGGCGATGGTGAGCTGCGCGGCGGCAAAGCCGCGGCGGGCCTGCGCGATCACCGCGAACCGGGTGCGGCCGTGATCGGCGCCGGGCTCGGCGTACGGCACGAGCAGCTCGCTGGCCCGCGCCGGCACGAACGGCAGCGCGCGCGACAGCAGGCGCAGCGCGGTCGCGGCCGCCTGCCGGCGGGTCGTCGAGAGATAGCTCGCGACGTGCTGGGCGGCGACGTGGCGGGGCAGGGTCAGCGGATCGCCGCCGGCGTAGGCCTGGGCGTCGCGCTCGCCGCCGAACGCGGGGCCGGCGTTGACCCGGCGGTGCGCGCCGGCCGGGCCGGGCTCCCAGCGATCGCGATGCCAGACCAGCGCGCGGCTGCCCAGCGCGCCGAACAGCGCGCGCTGGCTGCCAGCCGACAGCGACAGCTCGTCGAACACGTAGCTGACCGCGAGCTCGTCGAGCGGCTGGGCCTCGGCGAGCCGCGCCGCGGGCTGCGCGCGCACCGGACTGCCGTCCGGATCCGGCGGCTCGCCGGCGACGTGCGCCGCCACCCACGCCGCGGCGAGATCGCCGAGCACGCCGTCGACGCCCGCGCCGGGCAGCGCGACCCGGCCGGCCCTGCGCACCGCCGACTCGTGGCGGACGTAGAGCTCGTGGAGCGCGGCCTGCTCGCCGCCGACGTCGAGGTAGTGCGCGCCGGAGGCGAGCGCGGCCTCGAGCACCGGCGCCGCGGTCGCGCGCAGCGGGCCCGCCGCGTTGATCACCAGCGCGGCGCCGGCGAACGCGCGACCCAGCGCCGCCGGATCGCCGGCGTCGGCGACGTACATGCCCGCGACCGGCAGGCCGCGCGCGAGCTCGGACAGCGCCGCCGCGCGGCGCCCGGCGATCACCACCGGCTCGGGGCCGCGCGTCAGCTCGACGCAGATCCGCCGGCCGATCACGCCGCCGGCGCCGAACACGACGATCGGATTACTGGATGTCATAGCGAAGCCCGAGGCGAAACGCGTGCTGTAGCCGCTCGTAGCTGCCGTTGGCCGACGCGATCGCGTAGCCGTCGCGGACCTGCGCGCACGCCGGGTTATCGTAGCTGTAGCCGCTCGCCGTGCAGGTCTGCTCGGCGGTCGGATCGAACCGGCTGGCGGTGACGTCGACCCGCGGGAAGTAGGTCAGGCCGTACGACAGCTGCAGGGTCATCACCCGCGACAGCCGCCACTGCGCGCCGAGATCGATCGACGCCTGGGCCGGCGAGAACGTCAGCGGCGATAACCGATCGTCGGCGACCGACGCGGTCTCGAACCCGAACCGCGCGCCGAACAGCCAGCGCTGGCCGGTGTCGATCTGCTCGACGCCGCCCCAGAACGCGAACGTATCTTTCATGCCGCGCGGCCGCTCGGTCCATTCGGGGATGCCGGCGCGCGGCAGGTTGGTGCCGAACGCGCGGACGTCGTACGAGACGAACCGCGACGTGTCCTCCCAGCGGCCGCCGACGTGGAGCTCCAGCTCGCGCGGCAGCCGGCTGCGCAGCTCGGCGTCGACGCTGGCCGGGAACTGGATCTCGACCACCGACTGGCCGTGCAGCGTGGCGGCCTCGCCGTCCACGGCGTCGCGCGGCGCGCGATCGATGTCGACGTGGCCGGTCAGCTCGGTCTGGATCGCGAGCCCGGGCGGCGTGTGGTACGCGACGCCGAGCCAGGTGTCGCGCGCGAGCTGGACCACGACGCCGACGTTGACCTTCAGGTTGGCGGTCGACAGCAGCTTGGAGCCGACGTCGTAGTTGTAGAGCTCGGTCGCGCGCGGGTCGCCCAGGCCGCACGGCGCGCCGGCGCCGCAGTCGCCGCCGATGCCGCGCGCGGGGTCAGTGCTGGCCAGCGCGGTGTCGCGCGCGTACTTGAGGCGCAGGAACGAGTTCTGGTGGGACAGGCTGGCGCCGAAGTACAGATCGCCGGTCAGCTTGATGCTGGCCGCCGCCGACGCCAGCCAGTCGCGCTGGCCGCCGCCCAGGGTCTGGTAGCGCAGCGCCTGCGACCCGGCGAGGAACGACTCGCGCGGGTTGGTCCGCGCCGAGAACCCGAGCGTGCCGCGGTCGCCGGCGAGGTGGTAAAGGAAGGCAACCATCGCGCCGGGCGAGACCTCGACGTCGCGGACCCGCGCGGCCGGCGACGCCAGCCCGCCGGCGGCGAACGGCGCCAGATCGACGTGCAGCTGATCGATCGCGCTGGTCAGCGCCAGGTAGACCGCGGACACGTTGCTCAGGCCGAGCGCCGCCGGGTTCAGGTCGATCGACGTGGCGTGCGGCAGCGAGGCGCCGGTGAACACTGCCCGGCCGCTGGTCGGGTCGCTGCGCGGCGAGCCGTGCGCGAGCTCGGCGCACGCTGCCAGCAGCGCGACCGCGAGCCTGAAGCTTGGGCGCACCGCCATCGCGCGGAACGTATCACCCCGGGCGCCCTCGCGCGCTGCAACGAGAGTAAGCTCGCGCCATGATCTCGCGCGTGTGGCTTGTCGCGGCGCTGGCCTTCGCCGCCGGATGCGAGAAGCCCGATCACGACAATATCGAGAAGTGGCAGCACACCCAGAAGGGTCCGGAGAAGCTGCGCAAGGCGCTGGCGAGCGAGACGATCGACGCCGATCTCTCGGCCCACGCCGCGGCCAACCTGATCCGCCAGGGCGACGACCGCGACGCGCGCGCCGCGTTCGAGGCGATGGCGCCGGCGCGCCGTAGCCAGGTCGTGGCCAAGCTGGCGCCCCGGCTGTGGCAGATCGCCCGGGTCGAGAACGAGAAGGAGCTGCCCGGCCCGCCGCAGGTCGCGGCCAAGGACGCGCTGGTCATGATCCGGCCGTGGGCCGACCCGGCGACCCGCGCCACGATCGACAGCTACCTGATCGACTGGTACTGCGTCGCCTCGTTCGAGGATCGCTCGAAGAACGGCGCGATCCTCGGGCCGGCGGTGATGCGCCAGGTCGGCCCGCCGGCGGCCAAGAAGCTGATCTCGGTGCTCGACGGCGTGATCGCCGCGCCCGGCCAGGGCGAGCACAAGAACCGGATCGGCGACAACCTGCTGCACGGCCTGGCCGCGACCGGCAGCCCCGACGCGGTCAAGTACCTGCTCGATCTCACCCGGCTCGACCGCGGCGACAAGACCCTGACCGCGCGGTCGCTCGCCGCGCTGTACGAGGCGTACGTCGACCCGGCCGGCGCGTTCGCCCCCGCGGATCCCCAGGGCCTGGTGCCGAGCGCGCAGGCGATCGTCGACATCGCCAAGGACGACACGCAGAGCTCGCGGGTCGCCAACGATGCGGTCGGCCTGATCCGCGCGCTGCCGCCGCCGGCCTGTCTGGATCCGCTGATCCAGATGGTCAGCGCGCCGCACAGGAACCCCGACTTCAAGTTCGTGGTCGCCAACAACGCGCTCAAGTGCGGCGGCGCGAAGGCGATTCCCGATGTCGTGCGCGCGTTGCCCGACGCCGGGACCTACCAGGAAACCCAGCTCACGCGGGAGATTTCCGGAGAGATCGCCAAGCTGACGCCGCGCGATCAAGCGGTGGCCGCGACCCGGCCGCTGCTCGGCGAAAAGTCGACCGTGGTCAAGTGGGTGGCGATCGAAGCGCTCGCGGCGATGAAGTCGACCGAGGACGCGGCCGCGATCGCCGGGCTCGCCGGCAATCGCGAGCGTCTGGCAGGTTACTGGGGCGATCAGGCGGGAAAGCCGGATCCGACCCTGGGTGAACGGGCCAAGCAGCTGGCGGCGGAGCTAGGCGGCAAGTGACCACGCTTTAGTCGCGTTGAGTTATTGGATGTAGTATCGTAGGGGACAGCCGGGAACGGAGGGCAAGGGGCCCTCGGCGTTCGATAGTTCCGGGGAGCAGCCAAGCGAATGGATCAGAGCAAGAAGACAATGCGGCACTTCTACTGCCGCGATGTCCTTTGGGAGACGTTCGAGCAGATGGCGAACGACTTCGATTGCTCGATCGATTACCTCGTCAACGAGGCGATGAGGTACTACGCGCGCTCGAAGAATTACCAGTCGCCGCCCGGTGGGCCGATGCCGCCGGGTCCGGGGCCGGCCGGCCCCGATCGCATGCCGGGTCACCCGGGGCCGATGGTCACCCAGCCCGCGCCGGTCGCGTCCAGCAAGGGCAACGGCACGCGCCAGCCGGCGACCTCGCCGCCGCCGCAGCAGGCGCCGGGCTCCAACGGTCCGCGCCGCGCGCAGCCGCCGACGCCGTCGGCGTACCAGGGCGCGAACAGCAACGTGGTCGGCCGCGGCACGACCAACGCCACCGGCATGGGCCTGCACGGCGCGTCGTCGGCCCACTCGCCGGCGCCGGCCGCGAACCTGCCGGGCAACATGCCGCCGATGGCCGGCTCGGGCTCGGGACCGACGCTGTTCCTCATGTACAACGGCCAGCGCTACCCGGTGACCAAGGACCAGTTCATCATCGGCCGCGGCAGCAAGACGTCGGACCTGCCGATCAAGGACGGCAACATCTCGCGCAAGCACGCGGCGGTGATCCGGCGCAACGGCACGTTCTACATCAAGGACCTCGGGTCGACGAACGGCATCGACTACAAGGGCATGCGCATCGACAACAAGCGCATCGACGAGGGCGATGTCTTCCACCTCTGCGACTACGAGCTCCGGTTCACGTACCGCGCTGACTGAGCCCGACCCGCTGGCTGCGCCGACGCAGTCCTTGCCCGGCATCGGCCCGGCGCTGGCCGAGCGGCTGGCCGACAAGGGCCTGGTGACCGTCGAGGATCTGCTGTGGCTGGTGCCGCGGCGCTACGACGACGTGCGCGACGCCAAGAGCCTGGCCCAGGTCGTCGAGCTCGACGAGGGCGAGCGCGCGACGTTCGTGGCGCGGGTCGCGAGCGCGCGGATGGTGTTCGTGCGCGGCCGGCGCTGGGCCGAGATCCGGCTCGTCGGGGTCGGCGAACCGGCGACCGCGCTGGTGCGGTGGTTCAACGTGTTCGCCGGCATCGACAAGCGGATGCCGGTCGGCTGCCAGGTCGCGCTGTCCGGCGTGATCCGCAAGAAGGCCGGCCGGACCGAGTTCGCCAACCCGGACATCCTGGGCGTGGTCGGCGAGGGCGACGCGGTCGCGGTGGCGCCGGCGATCATCGCGCGCTACCCCGACGTCGCCGGCGTGCCGGCGGGCAAGCTCCGCGCGGCGTGCGCGACCGCGTGCGCCCGGACCGCGGCGGTGATCGACGACGGGGTGCCGCCGGCGATCGAGGCGGCGGCCGCGATGCCGAGCCTGGCCGAGGCCCTCGCGCAGCTGCACGCGCCGGCGGCGGCCACGCCGGCCGACGACGTCGCGGCGATGAACCGCGGCGACAGCCGGTGGCAGCGGCGGCTGGCGTTCGGCGAGCTGTTCGCGCTCGGCGTGGCGATCGCGCTGCGGCGCCGCGAGCGGCGCGGCGATGTGGCGGTGGCGTGCCCGCGGCCGCCGGGCCTGGCCGACGAGCTGGCGCGGGCGCTGCCGTTCCGGCTGACGGCGGCGCAGCGGCGATCGATCGACGAGCTGGCGGGCGATCTGGCGCGGCCGTCGCCGATGAACCGGCTGCTGCAGGGCGACGTCGGCGCGGGCAAGACGTGCGTGGCGTTCGCCGCGGCGCTGCAGGTCGCGCGCGCCGGGCGGCAGACCGCGGTCATGGCGCCGACCGAGCTCCTGGCCGAGCAGCACGCCGAGACCTGGCGCGGCTGGTCGGTGGCGTCGGGGCTGCGGCTCGCGCTCCTGACCGCGTCGACGACCCGGCCGGCGCGGGCGGCGATCCTCGCGGGGCTCGCGGCCGGCGCGCTCGACGTGGTGATCGGCACCCACGCGCTGATCTCCGACGGCGTCGAGCTCGGCGGCCTCGGCCTGGTGATCATCGACGAGCAGCACCGGTTCGGCGTCGCGCAGCGCGCCCGGCTGCGCGACAAGGGCGACGGCCACGGCGCGCCCCACCTGCTGGTGATGACCGCGACGCCGATCCCGCGGACCCTGGCGCTGACCGCGTACGGCGACCTCGACGTGTCGCTGCTCGACGAGCTGCCGCCGGGGCGCGCGCCGGTCACGACCAAGATCGCGTCGGGCGCGCGCGGGCTGGCCGCGGCCTACAAGCTGATCGGCGAGCGGGTGGCGGCCGGGGAGCGCGCCTACGTCGTGTGCCCCAAGGTCGCCCCGGGCGACGCGCAGGCCGACGACGCGCGGGCCTGGAAGGACGCGACCACGACCGCCGGCGAGGTCGCCGCGGCGCTGCCCGCGGCCCGGGTCGGCCTGGTCCACGGCCGGCTCGACAGCGCCGCGCGCGATCAGGTCATGCGCGCGTTCAAGACCGGCGCGCTCGACGTGCTGGTCGCGACCACGGTGATCGAGGTCGGGGTCGACGTGCCGGCGGCGACCGTGATGGTGGTCCACGACGCCGAACGATTCGGCCTGGCTCAGCTCCACCAGCTGCGCGGCCGGGTCGGGCGGGGCGGCGGCAAGGCGCATTGCCTGCTGCTCACGCAGGGCATGAACCGCGAGGACGCCGCGCGCCGGCTCGACGTGCTGGTCGCGACCCGCGACGGCTTCCAGATCGCCGAGGCCGACCTCGAGCAGCGCGGGCCGGGCGAGCTGCTCGGCCCCAAGCAGGCCGGCGTGCCGCGGCTGCGGTTCGGGAGCCTGGCGCAGCACACCGAGCTGTTGCTCGAGGCGCGGCGCCACGCCGAGGCGGTGGTCGACGCCGACCCGCAGCTGGTCGCACATGCAGCGTTGCGCCGCGCGCTGGATCGCCGGCTGGCGCATGGCGCGTACGGCGCCGAAGCCGGCTGACGGGCTCGACGCGCCGCGGTGACTCGTATAGCGTGAAGGCCGTGTTGATCGTTCAGAAGTACGGTGGCACGTCGGTCGGAACGATCGAGCGCATGCGCAACGTCGCCGCGCGCTGCCTCGCCACCGCGCGCCAGGGTCACCAGGTCGCCGTCGTCGTGTCGGCGATGTCCGGCGAGACCAACCGCCTGCTCAAGCTCGCCACCGAGCTGCGCGAGGATCCCGACGACCGCGAGACCGACCTGATCATCGCCTCCGGCGAGCAGGTCTCGGTCGGCCTGGTCTCGCTCGCGATCCGCGCGGCCGGCGGCAAGGCCCGGTCGTTCCTCGGCCACCAGTGCAAGATCATCACGGACAGCGCGTTCTCGCGGGCGCGCATCCTGGCGATCGAGGCGCAGCCGATCCGCGACGCGCTCGCCGCCGGCGAGATCGCCGTGATCGCCGGGTTCCAGGGCGTCGACGGCCAGGGCAACATCACGACGCTCGGCCGCGGCGGCTCGGACACCACCGGCGTCGCGATCGCCGCGGCGCTCAAGGCCGACGTCTGCGAGATCTACACCGACGTCGACGGGGTCTACACCACCGATCCCAACCTGGTGCCGACCGCGCGCAAGATCGATCGCATCAGCTACGAGGAGATGCTCGAGCTCGCGTCGCTCGGCGCGAAGGTCCTGCAGATCCGCTCGGTCGAGCTCGGCATGAAGCATGGCGTGAAGATCCATGTCCGGTCGAGCCTTCACCCGATTACCGAGGACGTGCCCGGCACCTGGGTCGTTCCGGAAGAGGCAGCCATGGAGAGAGTCACCGTCGCGGGCGTCACCGTCGTCAAGGACGAGGCCAAGATCACCATCGAGGACCTGCGGGACACGTCCGGCGTCGCCGCCAAGCTGTTCGCGCCGCTCGCCGACAGCAACATCTCGGTCGACATGATCGTCCAGAACACGGCGTTCGACGGCACGACCGACCTGACGTTCACCGTGCCCAAGGGCGACCGCAAGCGCGCGTGCGAGCTGCTCAAGGACAAGGTCCCCGACCTGGTCGGCGCCGATGGCGCGAAGATCGTCTTCGACGACGAGATCGCCAAGGTGTCGGTGGTCGGCGTCGGCATGCGGTCGCACGCCGGCATCGCCAAGACGATGTTCGAGCTGCTGTCGCGCGAGAACATCAACATCCAGCTGATCTCCACGAGCGAGATCAAGATCTCGTGCGTCATCGCTCGGAAGTATGCCGAGCTGGCGGTCCAGGCGCTGCACGAGGGCTTTGGCTTGTCCAAGCCGCCGGAAGAGCGCGCCGAGCTCGGCTGAGCTAGGCTAGGGACATGGGCGGCTGTACCAACTGCAAGGGCAAGTCCGGCTGCGATCACCGCAAGGGCGCGATGATGGCGTCGGTCGACGAGGCGCTGGCGCAGCTCTATCCGAGCAAGACCTGGGGCGAGGCCGACGATCAGGTCGTCGAGTGCATGGCGCCCGACGAGCTGGCCGGGCTGGCCGACGAGCTGGCGGCGACGCTCGGCGCGGCGACGTTCGTGCGGCCGGGCAACGACGACGAGCCGTGCGACTACATCTACGTGCTGTGCATGGGGCGGACGCCGTGCATCCTGCAGGTCCGCGACCATGGCGTGGCGCCGCCGGCGGAGTGGACGTCGTCGCCGGGGAAGATCCAGGAGCAGTATCTGCGGCTGGTGATCAGCCAGCGCGCCCGGGTCGCCGCGGTCCAGCAGGTCGCGGTCGAGCTGATCCAGGGCGACGACGGCTTCGTGGTCCGCGAGCAGCCGCGCGCGGGGGTGTACGACGCGCCGCTGCTGCACCGGATGCAGAAGCTGGTGGCGATCCTGCCGGCGTACGACCTGCTGCACGTCGACTTCGGCGAGATCGCCCACGCGCCGCCGGGGTTCTCGGGCGGCGACTGGCGCGCGCTGTTCGGCGGCGAGCCGTCGATCGCCAACTACCTGTTCTACCCGCAGCCGACGACGATGATCTCGACCGGCTGGATCGCCGGGAGCTGACGTGCAGCCGCCGGCCGACGTCGCGCTGGCCGACGAGGTCCGCGCCGCGCTGCGCGAGCTGGTCGACGAGCTCGGCGCGGTCTCGGCGCGGATCGTCGAGGACGACGAGCGCACTGGCGTGCCCGCCCGGACCCTGCCGCTCGGCTGCGGCGAGTACCTGCGCGTCGAGCTGGCGACCCGGCAGGGCCGGCAGGTCGATGTCGAGGCTGCGTTCGACCGGATCACCCGCCAGCTGCGCGCGATCCGCCGGCGCTGGGAAGCGGCGCGGCTGCCCGCGATCCAGGTGATCGCCGGCGCGCCGCAGCCGACCAACGACCGGATCTCGGCGCGGATCGAGAGCTACCTCCAGGCGCTGGCGACGGTCGACCGGGCGAGCAACGCCTTGGTCACCCGCGGCACCCGCCTGATCGCCTCGGCGCGCCCGCCCGACGAGCTCGAGGCCAGCCGCTGGCCCTTCCTCGCCCGCCGCGTCCTGGCGACCCACGCCCCGCACAGCTCGCACGGCGAGATCATCGACCCCGACGCCTACGCCATGAGCTTCTGGTACGACGCCGCGCTGGTCGTCCTGCTCGGCGAGCCCTACGCGCTCGACTTCGTTCGCCACCGCTGCCGCCAGGTCGCCCGCGAGCTGTCGAGCCTGCTGCCGCTCCTCGAGCCCGACCCCGAGGGCCCCGCGGCGATCAACCCGCCGCCCGGCAGCTAGGCCGCGGCCCGGGGCCGCCGGGCCTCGAGGGCCCGGCGGCGATCGACCCGCCGCCGGGCAGCAGCGCCGCGCCGGGCTCGAGCGGGGGCGCCGGGAGACCATGGGGACGGGCTGATGACCGGCCCGCCGCGTGGCACCCCGGGCAGTCGTGCGGCCCGCTCACAGCCCATCGCCTCGAGCGAGCGCTGCCCTCCCGGAGCGAAAATTACATTTTCGCGGGAGAGCAGAGCGGGTCACCCGGCTCGCCAGCTCCGGCTCGGCTCCCGCTTCGCCGCCGCACGCGAGCGCCGCGCCAGACCCGCGTAGCGCCCGGATGCGGCCTGCGCGTGTGCGGCCCGCGCCTGTGCGGCCCGCGCGGGGTGCCCCGTGCGTCTGCGAGAGGCACGCCGTGCGTCTGCGAGGCACGCATCGGCGTGGGCACGCATCGGCGTGGGCGTGGAGCGCGGCATCGGCGTGGGCGTGGAGCGCGGCATCGGCGCGGGCCCGAGGCGCGGCATCGGCGCGGGGCACGGGAGCGCGGCATCGGCGTGGGGCACGGAGCGCGGCATCGGCGCGGGCACGGAGCGCGGCATCGGCGCGGGCACGGAGCGCGGCATC
>DASWOO010000405.1:0-1536 GCA_036404335.1 Kofleriaceae bacterium | reverse complement strand
TGCTTGGCCGAATCGACGGTGAGCACCGAGACGTAGCCCTTCGGCGCGGCCGCAGTCTCGTACGAATAGCCGGCGCCGAGCATCAGGTCATGCGCGTGCCACTCGACGCCGAGCGACGGCGCGTACGAGCTCTTGTAGTGGCGCGCGATCTCGAGGTTGCCGACGACGTAGGTCCCGACGCCGGCGGCGTTCTGGATCTCGATGTCGTGCGGCGTGATCGTGATGTCCTTGTGCTCGGACCACAGCTCGATGTCGATCGCGGCCTCGATCCGCAGCTCCGGGATCGGTCGGAGCTCGACGCCGCCGCGGATCACCGCCGGCAGGGTCAGCTCGAGCGTCGACGAGTCGCCGACGACCTTGGCGCCCTGGAAGAACGCCGAGCTCGGCAGCCTGGACTTGAGCTCGCCGTCGGCCGAGACCTTGGACGGCGTCTGCGCCGATAGACCGAGTGTCAGGTTATCGAGCGCGTCGTACTGCACGCCGAGCATGCCGCTCGGCGACCAGTAGTCGCTCTGCGTGTCCTGGGCGAACGCGTCGAACTCGGGATCCTCGGGCGCGCACACGGTCTGGCCCGGGCAGCCGGACAGGACGACCTGCGAGATGATCTTCGAGTAGACGTCGGTGACCTGGGCGCCGATCCGCAGCTTGTCGCCGAGCTTGTAGGCCGCGCCGGCGGTGAGGTAGACGAACAGCGAGCCGTCGAGGCTGACCGAGCCGTAGCGCTGCGGGCCGGCGGCGTCGTACTTGTGCAGCCCGGCGTAGGGCGCGGCGATGCCGCCGGCGAGCACCAGGCGATCGCCGATGCCGAGCGCGCCGGCGACGGTCGGGACCGGGATGCCGCGCGACTGGTTGGCGACCCTGGGCTGCGGGTTGCCGCCGCTGTCGGTCCGCGCGTAGTCGACCGACTGCTTGACGAACGCGGCGTCGAACAAGAGCGCGTGCAGGCCGTCGCCCGCGAGGTGCGCGAGCCCGGCCGGGTTGACCCACAGCGCGTCGGCGTCCTCGGCGCCGGCGACCAGCGCCCCTGCCCGCTCGAGCTCGCGCACGCCGCGCACCGGCAGGACCATGCCGCCGGCGTGGGCCACGGGCGCGAGGCTCGCGAGCAGCGCCGTCGCGATGATTGGTCGCCGCATCGGTCGCCTCACGGGTTGCGGCCCTGGACGATGGCGATGAACCGCAGCATGCCGCGCTGCTGGTCGCGCAGGAACGCCGCGGTGTGGCCCGAGCACCACGGCGACGTCGCCGGCGGTCCAGTCGGGCCGGGTCGCGCCCGGCGTCGTGCGGTTGACCTCGCCCGAGCCGTCGACGATCGCGGCGACCGACGGCACGCCCGGGTCGGCGTCGTCGTAGCCGGAGAACAAGTTGCCGGCGATCCGGGTCAGCACCGCCTGATCGTCGGCGGCGACCAGCTTCTGCAGCAGCGCCAGCTGGGTCGATAGGTAGGGCTTGTCGGGCGCGAGCAACCGGCCCGCCAGGTGCGAGATCGGCACGAGGTCCTGATCGTCGACGAGCAGCTGCATCAGGTCGGCCGACGCC
>DASWOO010000404.1:0-4266 GCA_036404335.1 Kofleriaceae bacterium | reverse complement strand
GGCTGGCGTGGCCGAGCAGCTCCTGGATCGCGCGGAGATCGACGCCCTCGTCGAGCAGGTGGGTGGCGAACGAGTGGCGCAGGCTGTGCGGCGTGGCGACGGCCAGGTCACGCTCGGTACCACCATCGTCAAGGGCGGCGCCCACAAGGTCCGCCGGCTCGGCGACGGCCGCGCGATCGGCGGGTTCGCCGGCTCGGCCGCCGACGGCATCGCGCTGTTCGAGCGGCTCGACGCCAAGCTGCGCGAGCAGCGCAGCCCGCTGCGCCGCGCCGCGGTCGAGCTGGCCAAGGAGTGGCGCACCGATCGCGCGCTGCGCCGGCTCGAGGCCATGCTGGTCGTCGCCGACATCGACGGCACGTTCATCCTGTCGGGCGGCGGCGACGTGATCGAGCCCGACGACGGCGTGTGCGCGATCGGCTCGGGCGGCAGCTACGCGCTGGCCGCGGCCCGCGCGCTGATCGGCCACACCGAGCTGTCGCCGCGCCAGATCGCCGAGGCGTCGATGAAGATCGCCTCGGACATCTGCATCTATACCAACGCCTCGCTCACCATCGAGGAGCTGTCATGACCAGCCTGCCGGGCGAGGACGCGATGACGCCCGCCAAGATCGTCGAGGAGCTCGACCGCTACGTCGTCGGCCAGCGCGACGCCAAGCGCGCGGTCGCGGTCGCGATGCGCAACCGGTGGCGCCGCCAGCAGGTCGAGGGCGAGCTGCGCGACGAGATCTCGCCCAAGAACATCATCATGATCGGCCCGACCGGCGTCGGCAAGACCGAGATCGCCCGGCGGCTCGCGCGCCTGGCCCGCGCGCCGTTCCTCAAGGTCGAGGCCAGCAAGTTCACCGAGGTCGGCTATGTCGGCCGCGACGTCGACTCGATCGTCCGCGACCTGGTCGAGGTCGCGGTCAAGCTGGTCCGCGACGAGGAGGCGATCAAGGTCCGCAGCCGCGCCAAGGATCACGCCGAGGAGCGCCTGCTCGATCTGCTCTTGCCGCGCCCCGCCGGCCGGTCGTTCACCGATCGCCCGGGCGAGCCGGCCTCGCTGCCTGCGCCCGACGCGACCCGCGAGAAGCTGCGCGGCATGCTGCGCGACGGCAAGCTCGACGAGCGCGAGGTCGAGATCGAGCTGACCGACGACCACAACCCGCTGATCTCGGTGCTCGGCGGCCACCCCGGCGTCGACGAGAACGCGCTGTCGGGCCTGCGCGACATGTTCGGCCAGCTCGGCAAGAAGACCAAGCGCCAGAAGCTCAAGGTCCCGCAGGCGTGGCGCGCGCTGACCGAGCAGGAGGTCGACAAGCTGATCGATCACGAGGCCGCGACCCGCGAGGCCGTCGCCCGCGCCGAGAACGCCGGCATCGTGTTCATCGACGAGATCGACAAGATCGCCACCAACCGCGAGCGCCACGGCGGCGACGTGTCGCGCGAGGGCGTGCAGCGCGACCTCCTGCCGATCGTCGAGGGCTCGACGGTGACGACCAAGTACGGGCCGGTCAAGACCGACCACGTGCTGTTCATCGCCGCCGGCGCGTTCCACATGAGCAAGCCCAGCGACCTGATCCCCGAGATGCAGGGCCGGTTCCCGATCCGGGTCGAGCTGACCCCGCTGGTCGCCGAGGACTTCGTGCGGATCCTGACCGAGCCGCAGAACGCGCTGACCCGGCAGTACGCCGCGCTGCTCGCGACCGAGGGCGTCACGATCGAGTGGACCGCCGAGGCGATCGCCGAGCTCGCCAAGATCGCCGCCGACGTCAATCGCACCACGCACGACATCGGGGCGCGCCGCCTTCACACCGTGCTGGAGCGCCTGCTCGACGATCTGCTCTACAACGCGCCCGATATCGGCGCACAGACCATCCCGATCACCCCGAGCTACGTTCGGGAGCGACTGGGCGCGCTGATCGCCGACGAGGATCTGACGCGTTACATCCTCTGAGCCCGGCCGCAACAGAACGCGGCATCGGTGGTACATACGACGAGCATGCCGACCCAAGCCGAGCTGCTCGCCCTCGCCGATCAAGTCTTCGTCAAGAACTACCGCCAGGCGCCGATCGTCCTCGAGCGCGGCCGGGGCTGCGAGATCTGGGACGTGGCCGGCAATCGCTACCTCGACATGACCGCCGGCATCGCGGTGTGCGGCCTGGGCCACGCGCACCCGACGTTCTCGGCGCGGATGACCGAGCAGCTGCTCAAGCTGACCCAGACGTCGAACCTGTTCTTCAACGACCAGCAGATCCTCGCCGCCAAGGCGATCACCGAGCGCAGCTTCGCGCGCCGCGTGTTCTTCTGTAACTCGGGCGCCGAGGCCAACGAGGCCGCGCTCAAGCTCGCGCGCCGCTACCAGCACGTCGTCGCCGGCCAGCCCCAGCGCACGACGATCGTCTCGACCCACGGCAGCTTCCACGGCCGGTCGATCGCCACGGTGTCGATCACCGGCCAGCCCAAGTACCGCGAGGGCTTCGGCCCGCTGTTCGGGCCGATCGAGTTCATCGACTACGGCGACCTCGAGGCGGCGACCCGCGTGCTCGGCGAGCGCACCGCGTGCGCGATCATCGTCGAGCCGATCCAGGCCGAGGGCGGGATCACGGTCGCGCCGCCCGGCTACCTGGCGGGCCTGCGCAAGCTGTGCGACGAGACCGGCACGATCCTGATCTTCGACGAGGTCCAGACCGGCGTCGGCCGGACCGGCCGGTGGTTCGGGCACCAGCACGACGACGTCGTGCCCGACGTCATGACCATGGCCAAGGGCCTGGGCGGCGGCATCCCGATCGGCGCGATCGGCTGCAGCGAGAAGGCCGCGGCCGGGCTCGCGGCCCAGGCCGGCGGCGCGGTGCCGCACGCGTCGACGTTCGGCGGCAACGCGCTGGCGTGCGCGGCGGCCAACGCGGTGTTCGACATCATGGAGAACGAGGGGCTGATCGAGCGCGTCGTCCAGGCCGGCCAGTACCTCGGCCAGCGGCTCGCCGAGCTGGTCGGCGAGTTCCCGGGCCACGTCACCGAGGCGCGCGGCCGCGGCCTGCTCCGCGGCGTCGCGGTGACCGGGGCGCCGGCCCAGATCGTCCAGAAGTGCCGCGACAAGGGCATGCTGGTGTCGATTGCCGGCGACAAGGTCGTGCGCTTCGCGCCGCCCTACGTCGTCGAGCGCAAGCACCTCGACGAGGCGGTCTCGATCCTGCGCGGCGTGCTCGCCGAGGGCGCGGGCAAGGCCTGAACCGAAAGACCTACGATCATGACCCAGCACTTCCTGACCATGTCCGATATCGCGGCCGGCGAGTGGCCGCAGATCTTCGACCGCGCCGCGCAGCTCAAGGCCGAGCGCGGCAAGGTCAAGCACGACGCGCTCGCCGGTCACACCGTCGCGCTGCTGTTCGACAAGGCCTCAACCCGGACCCGGATCTCGTTCCAGGTCGCGGCGTACGAGCTCGGCGGCCAGAGCGTCGAGCTGAGCGCGGCGACCTCGCAGCTCGGCCGCGGCGAGCCGCTCGCCGACACCGCGCGGATCCTGTCCAGCTACTGCCACGCGATCGTCCACCGCACGTTCGGGCAGGATCGCGTGGCCGAGATGGCGCGCGCCGCCCACATCCCGGTGATCAACGCGCTGTCGGACCAGTACCACCCGTGTCAGGTCGCGACCGACCTGTTCACCGTGAGGGAGCACTTCGGTTCGATCGGTGGCCTGCGTTACGCCTGGATCGGCGACGGCAACAACATGGCCCAGTCGTGGATCGAGGCCGCCGGCATCTTCGGCCTCGATCTGGTCTGCGCCTGCCCGGACGGGTTCACGCCCGATCCGGCGATCGTCGACGCGGCGCGCGCGGCGCAGCGGGCGCTCGGCCGGGGCTCGGTCACCTTGACCACCGACCCGATGGCGGCGGCCGACCGGGCCGACGTGGTATCGACGGACGTGTGGGCGTCGATGGGCCAGGAGGACGACGCTGCGCGCCGCCGCGCAGCTTTTGCGGGCTACTGCGTCGATGGCGGGCTCATGGCGCGCGCCGGCAAGGCGGCGATCGCGCTGCATTGCCTGCCGGCGCACCGCGGCGAGGAGATCACCGCCGAGGTTCTCGATGGCCCGCAATCGCTCGCCTGGATCCAGGCCGAGAATCGACTGCACGTCGGCAAGGTGTTGCTCGAGCACGTCGTGATAAAATCCCGAGTGTGAGCGCCGTCCCGGCCGAGATCGCCGGCATCGGATCGACCCTGCAGAAGCTGCGGGGCCGCCCGGGCTTTGATCCGCTGAAAGCGGCGCTCGGTCCCGAGGAGTACT
>DASWOO010000403.1:0-6769 GCA_036404335.1 Kofleriaceae bacterium | reverse complement strand
ACCTGGGCCAGGCTCTTGCCGGCGGGCGGCGGCGCCGCCGTGACCGTCACGCCGACCTTGTCCGCCGCGGGCCGGCTCGGCTGCCTGGTCAGGTAGACGTCGGCCAGCTTGCCGCTGCCGAGCACCGCCGGGTCGAAGCCGGCGTCGGTCAGCTCCGCCAGCTCGGCCAGCGCCTGGTCGCGCAGCCGGCTCCCCGCCGGCGTCGCCAGCACGCAGCGGTGCAGCACGCGCGCGCCGAGCTCGGCGTGCTCCTTCGACGACCGCGCCGCGACCAGCGCCTGGCCGTACGCGCAGTCGAGGTCCGGCGGCAGCGCCAGCTTCTCGCTGTCGTAGCGCCCGACCGCCTGGGCGAGATCGGCGATCGCGCCCTCGAGGTCGCCCTTGCTCCGCTTGCGCGCGCCGGACGCGGCGTAGAAGTCGCCGACCGTCGAGCGCGCCGTGCGCTTGCACACCTGGTCGAAGCAGCGCAGCTCGTCGGCGCACTGCGCGCTCGCCGCGCAGGTCTCGAGCTCGCGCGACCTCGCCTCGCCGCGCCCGCCGTGCGGATCCGAGGCGGTCGCCCGGGAATCACAACCTGCGACGACGGCGAGCAACACGACGGCCAGCGATCGGTTCATCGCGGCCGAGGATACCTCGCTCACCGCGCGCGCAGGTGGGCGTGCGGCAGCTCGATCGCCGGCCGGTAGATCAGCTCGCGCAGCCACGCCACGCAGCCGATGAACAGCCCGGCCGCGCTCGCCAGCGACAGCTGCACGCCGATCAGCGCGTCCGGCGTCGCCACCCAGAACCCGAACCACGCCATCGACGCCACGCTGATCGCCAGGCCGGTCGCGACGATCCGGCTCTCGCGCGGCCGCCACACGATCGCGAGCAGCCCGCCGCTGCAGAACAGCGCGACCACGCCGATGCACGGCTCGATCGCGAACAGCGCCAGCGCGCCGGCCGCGAGCACGCCGGCCATCACCCGCAGCAGCGCGATCCCGACGTCGACCCGCCGCCGCCCGCGGATCAGCGCGATCACCGCGAACACCAGGCCGTAGATGTACGGCGGCAGGAACGCGGGCGCCTCGAGCGGCGTCATCGGCTGGTTGCAGCTCTGGATCGCCGGCAGGAACATGCACGCGAACAGCAGCATCCCGGCCATGCCGGTCACGCCGCGGTGCCGGCGCCGCCGCGGCCCGGGCGCGAACCATGCCGCGGGCAGCTCCACCGCGGCCCTGCCCGGCTCGAGGTCGACCATCCTGCACTCAGGATGACATGCGCGGCCGACTCGCGGCAACCGCCGAGATTGGTAGTAGCCGGTATCACATCGTGTCTCGGACGTTTGCGTGCCCGCCGCAAACACGCTCTGCTACGCCATGCCTCCGAAGCCGTGGGTCGTGTACGCGCTGATCGCCGCCAACGTCGCGGCGTTCATGTTCGAGCTGTCGCACGGGCTCAGCGCCACCGCGCCCTCGGCCACGCAGCTGCTCGAGGTCGGCGGCAGCTTCCCGCCGCTGACCACCAGCGGCCAGTGGTGGCGGCTCGGCTCGTCGATGTTCCTCCACGCGGGCGTGCTGCACCTGGGGATGAACATGCTGTGCCTGTACCGCGGCGCGGTCGTCGAGGCGCTGTTCGGCCGCGCCCGGTTCCTCGCGATCTACGCCCTCGCCGGGCTCGGCGGCGGGGTCGCGACCCTGATCGCCGGCCGCGAGAACACCGTGACCGTCGGCGCGTCCGGCGCGGTGTTCGGCGTCTACGGCGCGTTCGGCGCGTTCCTGCTCGCGCACCGCAGCCGGATCGACAACGCCGCGCTGCGCGCCACCGCGCGCCAGCTCGCGACGTTCCTCGTGATCAACTTCATCATCGGCTACACGCTACCCAACATCTCGATGAGCGCGCACGTCGGCGGGCTCGCGACCGGCTTCGCCGCCGGCTTCGCGCTGTCCGTGCTAGGTTCGCGAGGTGCCGGTTCCCGCCGAGCGGCGACGTAGCTACCTAGGGCGACAGGTCGCCACCATGGCGCTGTCGCACGTCCAGACCGACACGCCGATGGCGCTGGTCCGCGCCGCGGCCTGGTGCAACTCGCTGATGCGGATGGGCGTGCACCTGCCGCTGTTCCTGATCCACGACATCGGCGTGATGCTGTCGATGTCGCGCGGCAGCGGCGGCTACACCCTGCGGCCGCGCGAGGCCCAGCTGGCGCGGATCAACGTGCCCGGCCCGCTCCGCCCGCAGCTCGAGCAGTACCGCAAGCTCCTCGACAACATCGGCTCGAGCGAGGTCACCGAGCGGCTCGCCGGCCTGCGGCTGCGCGACGAGATGGTCGCCGTGCTGCTGTCGCGCATCCTCGGCGACACGTACAACCGCTGGCGCGACCGCAGCAAGTCGGCGGGCGCCGAGCCGCTGCCGCTCGACCTGGGGATCCTCAGCGAGATCGACTACGCCGATCACTTCCGCGACTTCGACCCGCGCGGCGTGTGGGGCTTCCTCGAGCACCTCGTCAGCCAGTCGATGCACATCTACACCCAGGTCGAGCTGATCGACCTCGACACCGTCCGCCTGCTCGGCCTGTTCAAGGAGGACAGCGCGTCGGGCAGCGAGGCGCTCGGTGGCGCGATCGACCTCGTCGACCTGTTCGCCGCGCTCGGCTCGCCCGAGGCCAACGACGTCGCCAACTTCTCGCTCGATCTGCTGCCTAGCGTGCTCGAGACCCGGCGGTCGACCGGCGCGCAGACCTTCGCCGTCGACGGCTACGCGTCGATCGAGCGCAAGGGCAACATCGACTCGCTCGTGCTGTCGGAGCTGGCGTACGACCGCGAGATCTTCGAGCAAAAGGTCGTCGACTCCGAGCTCCTGTACTACGGCCGCGAGAAGCAGCGCGAGGACGAGCGCCGGCTGCAATATCTGCTGATCGACTGCTCGGCGTCGATGCGCGGCCAGCGCCAGGTGTTCGCGCGCGGCCTCGCGCTGGCGCTGATCAAGAAGCTGACGCTCGAGGGCGACGAGATCTGGGTGCGGTTCTTCGACTCGCGGCTGCACGAGACGATCAAGATCGGCCGCTCGGGCCAGGTCCCGGTGCCCTATCTGCTGTCGTTCCGCAGCGAGCGCGGCCGCAACTACGGCAAGGTGTTTCGCCAGCTGCTCGTCGAGGTCACCCGGCTGCGCCGCGAGCAGAAGCGCCGGGTCGTGCTCTACACCATCACCCACGGCCAGTGCCACATCGAGCCCGAGCTGGTCACCGCGCTCAAGCAGCAGGCGTTCCTGTACGGCGTCGTCGTCCTGCCGTCGAGCGACCACCTGCCCGAGTTCGTGCCGCTGCTCGATCGCTCGCAGATCGTCTCGGGGGACGTGCTGACCAACCGCGCCGAGCGCCAGCGCCGCGCGCTCGACATCGTCGGCGACGCGACCCGGCCCGCGCCGCGCGTCGTCCCGCGGGGAGGCGCGTAGCCCGTGGCCCGGCGGTTCAACTCGATCGAGTCGACGGCCGATCAGGCCGAGGCGATGGTCCAGCAGGGCCGGTGGGCCGAGGCCGAGCGCCACTACCGCGATCTGATCGGCCAGACCCACGTCATCAACTACGAGTACGACGACTGGTTGCGCCGGCTCGGCGAGATCTATCGCCACCTCGGCCGCGGCCGCGAGGCGGCGTTCGTCTACCTGTACCTGCACTACTTCGACATGGCGCGCGCCCAGCTCGCCGGCGAGGAGCTGGTCTCGCTGCGCGCCCGGCTCGCCGAGATCGAGAAGAAGTGGAGCGAGGCGGCGCTGCTCTACCAGCAGGCCAAGCTGCCGGTCCACGCCGCGGTCGCGTTCGAGCGCGCCAAGCAGTATCCCGAGGCCTCGGCGGCGTGGAAGGGCCTGGTCCACCACGCGAGCCTGGGCAGCCGGCCGTACGAGGCTGCGCTGATCCACTTCAACTACGGCCTCGCCGCGGTCCGGCTCGAGGCCAACTCGGCCGAGGCCCGGCGCGCGCTGATCGAGAGCCAGCGCAAGCTCGAGCAGGTCGCCGACGACTTCGAGCAGGTCGGCGAGCTCGAGCGCGCCTTCGACTGCTTCCAGATCCTGCTCAAGCTCGGCAAGGAGTCGGCGCAGTTCGAGAACCTCGCCGAGGGCTACGTCAACTGCATCCGCGTCCTGCGCGACGACAACCTCAAGTTCTACGTCCTGCAGTACTACGAGGACTTCATCAAGCTCGCGCTCGAGCGCGGCGAGCTCCACGCCGCCGCGACCCTGTACCAGGAGGCGGCCGCGTTCGCCGCCCGCGCCGGCCTGCCCTACGACCGGCACTATCAGCACAAGTCCGCGCTCACCTGGATGAAGTGCGCCGAGAAGTTCGTCGAGACCGGCGTGCCGGTCCAGATGACCGAGAACGCGCTGCTCGCGGCGGCGTCGCAGCACTCGGCGGTCGGCGACTACCCCGCGGTCCGCGAGTGCTTCGAGCGGCTCGCCGGCCTCGAGCTGCCCGAGCGCGCCCGCAAGCGGTTCTCGACGATCGCACAGCGCTATCGCGGGCTCGCGTCGCCGCCGGTCGAGCTACCCGGCCTGCCCGATTACCTCAAGCAGCAGCACGCGTACGCCGACATCTGGTTCGTCGACCTGCTCGAGTGGGAGATGGACGGCGACCCGCACGCCGTCGCCGCGTCGATCGTCGGCGACCTGCGCTACCCCAACGGCATCCGCCGCCGCGCCCTGGTCGTGCTGCTGACCATGGCCGACGCGTACAACCGCCGCGCCGCGGCCGAGGCCGAGACCCTGGTCCACGTCGCCGAGCTGCTCGGCGAGCTGCAGTCCTACGCGGCGCTGTCGCCGCTCGAGAAGCTGTTCGCCAGCCCCGACGCCGTGATCCGCCGCGCGGCGGTCCGCGCCCTGCGGTTCTTGTACTTCAAGCGATCGTTCGTGATCGTCCGCAAGGCGCTGGCCGATCCCGACGCCCAGGTCCGCGAGGCCGCGCTGGTCGCGATCGCCGGCCTGCACTTCCCGCACGCGTTCAACCCGCTCGCCCGGATCTACCGCGAGAGCAACGATCCGCGGGTCCGCGGCGCCGCGCTGCAGTCGATCGGCCGGATCCAGACTGTCGAGGCCGGCGAGTTCCTCGTCATGGTCCTGCGCCAGGAGGCCGGCAACCTACGCGAGGCCGCGTACACCGCGCTGCAGCAGATGGACAACGCCGACGTCGTCCCGATCCTGCGCCAGCACCACGAGATCGAGACCAACCCGCAGGTCCGCGACACCCTCGGCGAGCTGCTGCGCCGGCACTGACGGAAAAAACATGGATCCCGCATGACCCGATCGATCTTGCGCTGGGTGCTGACCGTGGTCATGGTCGGCGCCGGCGTCCTCCACTTCGTGTCGCCGGCGTCCTACGTCCGGATCATGCCGCCGCAGCTGCCCGCGCCGCTCGCGCTGGTCTACATCTCGGGCGTCGCCGAGATCGCCGGCGGGCTCGGCCTGATCCTGGGCGCGACCCGGCGGCTCGCCGCGTGGGGCTTGATCGCGCTGTTCATCGCGGTGTTCCCGGCCAACGTCCACATGGCGCTCGAGCACCTGCCGCTCGGCGATCACCCGACGCCGCAGTGGGCGCTGTGGGCGCGGCTGCCGCTCCAGGTCGTGCTGATCGCCTGGGCGGCGATGTTCACGCGCCGCGAGCGGCCTGCGTGAGCGCCACGCTGCCGGTCTTCGCGCTCGACGAGCTCGAGCACGACGACCAGGTCGCGCGGCTGGCGGCGGCGTGCGAGCAGCTCGGGTTCTTCTACCTGTCGGCGTATGGCATCGATCCCGCGCTGGAGCGGGCGCTCGAGGCGGCGAGCGCGGCGTTCTTCGCGCGGCCGCTCGCCGACAAGCTGCAGATCGCGATGACGCGCGGCGGCGCGGCGTGGCGCGGCTACTTTCCGGTCGGCGGCGAGCTGACCTCGGGCCAGCCGGACATCAAGGAAGGGCTGTACTTCGGCGAGGATCTGCCGGCCGAGGACCCGCGGGTCGTGGCCGGCTGGCCGATGCACGGCCAGAGCCTGTACCCCGATCAGCCAGGCGAGCCGCTGGTCCAGGCGTACATGCAGGCCCAGGCCGCGATCGGCCAGCGGGTGCTGCGCGGCTTGGCGCGGGCGCTGGACCTGCCGGCGAGCTACTTCGCGGACCAGCTGACCCACCGGCCGACCCAGCTGTTTCGGATCTTTCACTACCCAGCCGGCGCCGCCGACGGGGCGTGGGGCGTGGGCGAGCACACCGATTACGGCCTCCTGACCCTGCTCAAGCAGGACGCGCGCGGCGGGCTCGAGGTCAAGACCCCCGCCGGCTGGATCGATGCCCCGCCGCTGCCGGGCACCCTGGTGTGCAACCTCGGCGACATGCTGGATCGGTTGACCGGCGGGCGGTTCCGCTCGACGCCGCACCGGGTGCGCAACCGCTCGGGCGCGAGCCGGTACTCGTGGCCGTTCTTCCTCGATCCGGCGTTCGATGCCCGGGTCGCGCCGCTGCCGGGGGCGAGTGTCCGGCCGGCGGACGTCGACGCCGCCCAGCGCTGGGACCGCGCCAGCGTGCACACCCTGACCGGCTGCTACGGAGATTACCTGCTGGCGAAGGTCGCCAAGGTCTTCCCGGGGCTGGCCGCGGGCGCGATCCGGTTCTGATCCGCCGGGCGCGGTATGCTGGTCGGCATGGGATCGCCGTATCGCGAGCTGCCGAAGTACTTGCTGTGCCCGCGCTGCAGCGAGATGTTGAGCCGCGAGCTCGAGGGGGTCAGCACGTGCCCGCGCTGCGAGGGGCTGTGGCTCGCGAGCAGCGCGCTGAG